>JBFXAV010000406.1:0-3567 GCA_050183935.1 Candidatus Korobacteraceae bacterium
ATCAGGGCGACGGAGCCCAGAACAAACACGGCAAGCGCTGTCTTCACCAGGGGATCGGAAAGACGCCAGCGGGTTACGCGTCCTCCGCGACCATTCGTCTTGCCAGGGGTCTTGCCCGGGCTTACTGCTTTATTGGCCACTATCGTCTCCCCAGGACTGTCTTTCTGGGGGTCCCGGAAAATAGGTAAGTGCTTGTTTGTTAGACGGCATGGCGAGCAGGATCGTCACAACTTTGATGCGGTTTTTGCGGCGGCGCAGCCGGCTGGAACCATTTTCTTCACCGGGCCACCCGCATTTCACATCCGCCAGAGCTTGCTTACAATTGTAAAGCACGCGCAATGGAGGATCGTTGGAATTGTGCAAGATTCCTGCTCGCCATCGTTGGAACCATGGTTCGCCTTCACACGGTCTGAATGGCCGTGGCCTAAGGAATGTGGGATTCACTGCCGCGAAGAAGCCGGCCGGAAGCTCAACTCGAAGGGGTAAAAGGGCACGTCGATGCCGACCTTGTAGGATGCCGAAATGGAGAGGCTCTGCCCGTCTTTCTGCACCCGTATCTGCTCCCGTGTAATTGGAATATCCAGGTCTTTGGCTGTTCTGAAGATTTTCTCCCGGATGTCCTGTTCGGTCTGCTTGCTGTAGGCGCCGTAATGCGCCTCTTGCCGGATGGCATCTTCAAACTGGAAGTTATTAAATACCGGAGGAACGACCTGCCGAAGCGTCTGAATGAGTCCCGCCAGCAGCAGAAGCCCAAAAAGAGTTTTCAGCAATCGCATCGTAATTGCTCCTCCGGCATCGTAGGCGCCGGAGCCAGCATCCCCCGCAGGTCAGCATGCAGGGATGACAGGGCAGATGCTAGCATCGCCCTAACTCTACTGTCGAGCTACGGCAGGTCATGGCCGGTTGAAGGTATCGATACCTTCCCGGCCCTGCAGAAACGCCCATTCCGGAACCACGTCTGCTGTAAGCAGCTAGCTGCTTCAATACTTTGAGCCTATCCGCCGGTAGTAGGAGCCTGAGATTGTTTGCTGAGTTATTACAGGTAATTCGCCGGATACCGCGCGGGAAGGTATCCACCTACGGCGAAATCGCTCGCGCCGCAGGCCATCCCGGCGCGGCGCGACAGGTAGTCTGGGCGTTGCGTTCCCCAGAGGCACGCAGTGTCCCTTGGCACCGCGTAGTGGGCGCGGGAGGCAAGATTCTTTTGCAGGGGGAAGCTGGTTTGGATCAGCAGTTGCGGCTGGCAGCCGAAGGCATCCGCTACACCGGACAGCGAGTGCTGATGTCCGAGCACGAACATCGCTTTGGGCTCGCACCACGCAGTAAGCAGCTCCTTCCCAGGAACTCCGGGAAGGTCCCTTCACGGGCCAGGAGGCGATCGCCGGGAGCACGCAAGCGCCGCTGATTGACCACCCATGAGCTACAGAGTACTTCCTTAGCTCTGTGGCGGACCACGCAGGTGGAGCTTAGCAAGGCGAACATCCGGCGAATAGCGGTACAATACGGTACGATGTCTCCGGAGCAATCCCTCGCGTGGGCTCACCCCGTCGTTCGCGACTGGTTTCTCTCGCGCTTTGGTTCGCCGACCGAACCCCAGCTTCAGGGATGGCCTCATATCCTGGCCGGACGAACAACACTCATCGCCGCTCCCACTGGTTCCGGCAAAACACTCTCTGCCTTTTTGGCCTGTATCGACCGCCTGGTGCGGCAGGCGCTTGCAGGGGAACTTAAAGACCGTACCGAAGTGCTTTACGTCTCTCCTTTGAAGGCGCTCGGCAACGACATTCAGAAAAACCTGGAAGTACCGCTCGGCGAGATTTTGAATTTGGCGATGGAACGCGGCCTGATGATGCCGGAAATCCGCGCCGCCGTGCGCACCGGCGATACCCTGATGCAGGACCGGCGCGCCATGCTGAAGCGCCCGCCGCACATTCTGGTCACCACTCCGGAGTCGCTGTACATCCTGCTCACCGCCGGGAAAAGCCGCGCCATTCTGCGTACGGTGGACACGGTCATCGTGGACGAGATCCACGCCGTGGCCGGCGACAAGCGTGGCGCGCACCTCGCGCTTTCGCTCGAACGGCTGGATGCCCTGGTCACGGGCGCTGCGGATGATTCTGCCACGCGTAATGGCCACTCACGCAAGCCTCCGGTACGTATTGGACTCTCCGCTACGCAAAAGCCCATTGAGCAGATCGCACAGTTCCTGACTGGCAGCGGCCGTCCCGCGCCTGCCATTGTGGATGTCGGCCACAAGCGCCAGCTCGATGTCCAAATTGAAGTCCCGGGAAGCGAACTCGGCCCTATCTCCACCAACGAACATTGGGACGAGATTTATGAGCGCATCACGCAGCTTGTTTCCAGCCACAAGTCCACGCTGGTATTCGTCAACACGCGCCGCATGGCCGAGCGCGTGGCCCATAACCTCGGAGAGCGATTGGGCGAAGACGTGGTGGCATCGCATCACGGCTCATTGGCGCGAAAGATTCGCCTGAACGCCGAACGCCGCCTGAAAGCCGGGGAGCTCAAGGTTCTGGTGGCGACAGCTTCGCTCCAACTGGGAATCGATGTCGGGCACATCGATCTTGTCATTCAGATTGGCTCGCCGCGCTCCATCGCCGTGGCGCTTCAGCGCATCGGCCGGGCAGGACACTGGCGCGGAGCGGTCCCAAAAGGACGCATCCTCGCCACCACCCGCGACGAGCTCATCGAGTGTGCTGCTCTGGTCCGCGCCATCCATCGTGGCGAGCTTGACCGAATCCTGATTCCGGAGGCGCCGCTGGACGTACTGGCGCAGCAGATCGTCGCCACATGTTCCGGCGAAGACTGGGACGAGCAGGCCCTGTTTGAGCTCTTCCGGAGCGCATACCCCTACCGCAATTTGAGTCTGCAAGACTACGAAGCTGTCGTGGAGATGCTTTCGGAAGGTATCGCCGCCCGCCGGGGTCGCTACGGAGCCTACCTGCACCGCGATCGCGTCCACGGTCGCCTGCGAGGTCGGCGTGGCAGCCGCATCACCGCGATCACCTCCGGAGGCGCGATTCCCGAGACGGCCCTGTTCACAGTGGTGGCCTCTCCAGAAGGCGTGACCGTCGGCACGGTCGATGAAGACTTTGCTGTCGAGAGCATGGCAGGCGACATTTTCCTGCTGGGCAATACCTCCTGGTTGATTCGCCGCGTGGAAGGCAAGTCCGGGCGCCTACTCGTCGAAGATGCCCACGGCGCGCCTCCCAGCATTCCGTTCTGGCGTGGCGAGGCCCCTGCGCGCACGGCAGAGCTGTCAACCCACGTTGCCGAAGTCCGGCAGAAGATCAGCGACATGCTGCCGGAAATCACGCCGGTTTCCGGATGGTCGAGCACCGCCGACGCGCAGGCCTGCATAGCCTGGCTGAAGGAAGAATGTGGCCTTGATGATGCCGGCGCCGAGCAGGCCATTCATCATGTGCTCATGGGGCGTGCTGCTCTGGGTGCTGATCCGACGCAGGAAACTGTCATTGCGGAACGCTTCTTCGATGAAGGCGGCGGCATGCAGCTAGTGATACATGCTCCCTTCGGAGGACTCGTCAA
>JBFXAV010000407.1:0-3559 GCA_050183935.1 Candidatus Korobacteraceae bacterium
GGGCCGATGAAGCCACCACCCTCACCACCACAGCGGATCTCACCATCGGTGGAACCAACGTTCCCGCCGGAACCTACACGCTTTACGTCATCCCCAAGCAGAGCGGCAACTGGACGCTGATCGTCAGCAAGGCTACCGGCCAGTGGGGGATTCCCTATCCTGGACAAGACCAGGACTTTGCGCGCATCGACGCCATGACCGTGAAGAACATTTCCACTCCGGTGGATCAGTTCACCATTGCCCTGGAAAAAAGCGGCCCGAAGGCCGCCTCGCTGAAAATGTCCTGGGAAAACACCGAAGGGTCAATACCCGTCCAGGCAAAATAGGGGCGGCTTGGAAGTCGCGTGGGGACGGGAGTCCGGCGCGCTCGTTTTCTGACACGGGTAGATGCAGAGGACTACATCTCTACAAAGACTCTGCGGAGAACCGAATGTCACCCCGAGCGCAGCGAAGCGGAGTCGAGGGGCCATGCCTTGTTCGAGTTTGTATGCAAAGGGCACATGCGAGGACAAGGCGTGACTCTCGACTTGCGCTCGCTTGGGATGACATTTCTGTGGGGATTAAAGCCGCGGAGTACCGCTATTCCGGCTTCCATCTCAGCACAGGCTTGCGAGCCGCCGTCACTTCATCCAACCGCGAAACCCGCGTGCTGTACGGCGCGTTCAACACCATCTCCGGGTCTTCTTCTACCTCGGCTGCAATGGATCGCATGGCTTCCACGAACAGGTCTAACTCTTCCAAAGATTCGCTCTCGGTCGGCTCAATCATCAGTGCTCCCGGCACAATCAGTGGAAACGATACCGTATACGGATGGAAGCCATAGTCGATGAGACGCTTGGCAATATCGCCGGTCTTCACTCCCCGGCGTGCCTGATGCCGATCGCTGAACACCACCTCGTGCATGGTGGGAGTGCGATAGGGCAGTTCGAATACATCCTCAAGTTTCTTGCGAAGGTAATTGGCGTTCAGTACCGCATCTTCCGTGGTGGAAACCAGTCCATCGCGACCATTTGCCATGATGTAGGCAAGCGCCCTCACATGCATTCCAAAGTTGCCGTAAAAGGCCCGCACCCGTCCGACCGTGTGCGGACGGTCGTAGTCGAATCCCAGCGTTCCGTCTGGCTTGGTGACAACCACGGGGATCGGAAGGAAAGGTTCCAGGTGCTGCTTGCACAATACCGGCCCTGAGCCCGGACCTCCGCCGCCATGCGGTGTCGAAAAGGTCTTGTGCAGGTTCAGGTGCATCACGTCCACCCCAAAGTCGCCGGGGCGTACCTTGCCGACGAGCGCGTTCATGTTGGCGCCATCCATATAAAGCTGGCCGCCCTTGGCGTGCAGAATATCGGCGATCTTGTGAATCTCCTGCTCGAACACTCCCAGGGTATTGGGATTGGTGAGCATCAGCGCAGCTACGTCCTCGTTCATCTGCGCTTCTAGGGCTCCAATGTCCACCATGCCGGCGGAGTTCGACTTCAGGTTCTCCACGGCGTATCCGCAGATTGCCGCCGTGGCTGGATTGGTACCATGCGCAGAATCAGGGATCAGAATCTTGCGGCGCGCGTTTCCCTGCGACTCCAGGTAGGCCCGCACCATCAGGATGCCCGTCATCTCGCCATGCGCGCCCGCCGCCGGCTGCAATGTAATGGCATGCATCCCGCAAATTTCTATTAGATACTCGCTCAACAACTGCTGAATGCGCATGGCTCCCTGCGCAATACGCTCCGGCTGAAATGGATGCGCGCTCGCCAGTCCATCCAGCCGCGAAACCACTTCGTTGATCCGGGGGTTGTACTTCATCGTGCAGGAACCCAGCGGATAGAGACCCGTATCCACGCCGTAGTTCCACGTGGAGAGGCGTGTGAAGTGGCGGATGATCTCGATCTCGCTCACCTCGGGCATGTTCCCCAGGTCATTCCGCTCCAGTCCGCCCAGAAGTTGCGCAGCTTCCGCCGCAGGCACATCCAGTTCCGGCAGCTTGTAAGCCTTTTTCCCCGGCGAAGACTTTTCAAAAATCAGCCCTTCGTTCTGGTTCACATGCGCGCATGCCTTGCGAATCCTGCCGTCATTTTGCTTTCCGTTGTTCATCGTGCTGCTCTTGGAGCCACTCATCGCGCCACCGCCTGCGCAACCGCCTGGGCCGCCGCTTCAATTTCCTGGCGCTTAGTCACTTCGGTACAACACCACAACGACGCATTCCCCAACTCGGGATAAAACTTTCTTAGGGGCAGCCCGCCGACAATTTTCTGCTCCAGCAAGCGCGCATTAATTTCGCGGGGGTCGGACTCGGTCTGTACCACGAACTCGTTGAAACGCGGAGCGCCAGAGAACAACACCCTGGCCTCGCGCCCGAACTCGGCAACCGCGTGCGCCGTCTTGGCCAGATTTTGTTCCGCCAGTTCCCGCAAGCCTTCACGGCCATACACGGTCATAAAGATCGTTGCCATGAGCGCAACCAGCGCCTGATTGGTACAGATGTTGGAGGTCGCCTTCTCACGCCGGATATGCTGCTCGCGAGTGGACAGCGTAAGCACAAATCCCCGCCGTCCGTGCTTGTCCACCGTCTGTCCCACCAGTCGTCCGGGCATCTGCCGGACGTTCTTCTCGCGCGTGGCGATCACTCCTGCGTACGGTCCACCAAATCCGAGAGGCACGCCGAACGACTGCGCCTCCATGGCCACAATGTCCGCCTCTTGCGGGGGCCGCACAATTCCCAGACTCAGTGCCTCGGAGATCGCTACTACCAGCAACGCTCCCTTGCGATGGGCGATCTCCGCGACAGTCGCAACGTCTTCGATGGTTCCAAAGAAATTGGGAGACTGAATCAGCACACAGGCAGTATCGTCGCCCACTGCCTTTTCCAGTTCCGCCAGGTTCACCCGGCCATCATCGTTGTAACCCGCCAGTGCCTGCGGCATGTCCTGATGCTGCACATAGGTGTGCAGAACTTCACGGTATTCCGGATGCACGCTGCGCGCAACCACAACTCCACGGCGTCCGGTGAGCCGTCCCGCCATCATCACCGCTTCCGTCGCCGCAGTGGAACCGTCATACATGGAGGCGTTCGCTACCTCCATGCCAGTCAGCTCGCAGATCATCGACTGAAACTCAAAGATGCATTGCAGCGTTCCTTGCGCAATCTCCGCCTGGTATGGCGTGTACGCGGTGAAGAACTCGCCGCGCGAGATCAGCGCATCGATTACCACTGGCCGGTAGTGGTAATAGGCCCCGGCGCCAAGGAACATGGCGTAACGGCCAGCGGCGGTGTCTTCCGCCGCGCGCTGCCGGAACCAGTCCAGGATGTCGGACTCTGCCTGGGAAGGAGGAATCTTGAGATCGCGGTTTAACCTGTATTCGGCGGGAATCTGCTCAAACAGCTTATCGATCGAGTCCAGCCCGACCTCGCCCAGCATCCGCCGCCGGTCCGAAGGAGATTTAGGGAGATAGCGCATGACGATGATTGTGCAATCGGCTTATCGAGTCATCGAATAGTGCACGAATGACATAATTCTCTTTAGCTTTCTTCCGCGACGTACTTCTCGTAATCCTCGGCGGAGAGCAG
>JBFXAV010000408.1:0-3557 GCA_050183935.1 Candidatus Korobacteraceae bacterium
ACGTACATCGGTGCTGGTCGGCGCAGCCAGAAAGACCGTCGCAAGATTGTGACGCCGCATCAGCCGCACGTATTCCTGGGACTCCTCTGCTGGCAAGTCGGTGATCAGCGCGCCATCAACGCCAGCCTGCTCTGCCTCCGCGCAAAAACGTTCCCAACCGTACCGCAATACCGGGTTGAGATAGGAAAACACAACCAGACCCACTTTGGACTGGCGGCGAATCTCCCGCGCCAACTTCAGCACTTTGGTGAGCGTTGTCCCAGAGCTCAGCGCTCGCTCACTGGCCCGCTGAATCACTGGGCCATCCGCCACGGGATCGCTGAACGGCACACCCAGTTCGATGACATCCACACCTGCATCCGCGGCAGCAAAAATCACGTCGCGGGTGGTCTCCAGGTTTGGGTCGCCACAGGTGACATACCCGACCAAGGAAGGTCGCTTGGGAAATTGAATCGCCACTCCGAGTCCTATCCGTCCTATTCCAGATTCCCGAGTTGTTCTCGGAGAATACCCATGTCCTTGTCTCCACGTCCGGAGACATTCACGATCACGACTTCCGACTTCTTCATCTTTGGAGCGCGATTGATGCACTCGGCAATCGCATGGGAGGACTCCAGCGCCGGGATAATGCCTTCGGTCCGCGCCAGTAGCACGCAAGCTTCCAGCGCTTCTGCATCGGTCGCGGAAACGTACTCGGCGCGGCCGCTGTCTTTCAGCCATCCGTGCTCCGGGCCTACCCCGGGATAATCCAATCCCGCGCTGACGGAGTGCGTAGTTGCGATCTGCCCTGCGTCATCCTGCAATACGTAGGAATACGTGCCTTGCAGGACGCCCGGCGAGCCACCCTGAAAACGT
Organism: Candidatus Korobacteraceae bacterium; assembly: GCA_050183935.1. Lineage (GTDB taxonomy): Bacteria > Acidobacteriota > Terriglobia > Terriglobales > Acidobacteriaceae > DASZRZ01. The sequence goes on from JBFXAV010000408.1 coordinate 856, forward strand.
GCCGCGTGCTCGCCCAGGGCGGAGCCGCGACCTCCGGCTTCCACACCGATCAGTTGAACCCGCTTGTCAGGCACAAAGGCATGAAACACGCCCATAGCGTTCGATCCGCCGCCAACACAGGCAATCACTGCCGCCGGTAGCCTGCGCTCCATTTTCATGATTTGTGCGCGCGCCTCGCGCCCGATCACCGATTGAAAATCGCGCACCATCAGCGGATACGGGTGTGCCCCCAGCACGCTCCCCAGAAGGTAGTGCGTGCTCCGGACATTGGTAACCCAGTCCCGCATGGCTTCGTTGATCGCGTCCTTTAGGGTGCGCGAGCCGGAATCCACGCCTCGAACTTCAGCTCCCAGCAGCCTCATACGGAAGACGTTCAGCTCCTGCCGCCGCATGTCCTCGGTACCCATGTACACCACGCACTCAAATCCAAACAGCGAGCAGACGGTGGCCGTTGCCACGCCGTGCTGGCCCGCGCCGGTTTCCGCAATGATGCGGCGCTTGCCCATGCGCTGCGCCAGCAAACCCTGTCCCAGACAGTTGTTAATTTTGTGCGCGCCGGTGTGCAGCAGGTCTTCGCGCTTCAGGTAAATGCGCGCGCCGCCGAGCTTCTGGGTGAGATTGCGCGCAAAGAACAACGAAGTGGGACGTCCCGCATATTCCCGGAGCAGCCGCTGCAGCTCCCGCTGAAACATGCGGTCACGGCGTGCCCGGCCATATGCCGTCTGGAGTTCTTCCAGAGCGGCCATTAGCGTTTCAGGAACGTATCTACCGCCGTAGGTCCCGAAACGGCCGGCAATTGCCGGATTACCCGCACGCGTAGATTTCACTGGTGCCATGAGTTCCCTAACCTACCTGCCCACCTGATTCGCTGCGTAAGCCCGAGCTGCGGCTACAAATGCCCGAATCTTGGCCGCATCTTTCTTCCCCGGCTCGCGCTCCACGCCACTACAAACGTCCACACCCCATGGTTGCAATCGCGCAATAGCTTGCGCCACGTTCCCCGGGGAAAGCCCGCCACCCACAATTACAGGAATTTTCAATGAAGCCAGCGCTGCCGCAGCCAGTTCCCAGTCAAAGGTCCGTCCACTCCCTCCGCGCGCAACCTGTTCCGATGCCGGCGGAGAATCCAACAAAAGCGCATCAATTGCTGCCGGCTTCACAAATTCTGCTATCGCCTCTTCAAAGCTGGGCCGGACTGCAACCGCCTTCACAACCCGCAAGCGCAGGCCGTGCTCAACAGCGACCTGACGGAAATCTTGTATGTAACGAATGTCCTCGTCGCCATGCAACTGCACTGTCGTCAGCCCGGCTACTTCGGCGATGTTCACGATCGTGGTCGGAGCCTCGTTCACGAACACTCCCACCTTTTCAACCGATGCCGGGACCTGGAGCACAATGGCCGCGGCCTCTGGTGGAGTAACCCTGCGTGCGCTGGGAGCAAAGATCACTCCCACGGCATCGGCTCCAGCTTCCACCGCAAGCATGGCGTCGTCCGCGCTGGTGGCGCCGCAGATTTTCACCCAGGTCACGCTAAACTCCAGGCGCCGGAGACGCGAGCGACGCGGGCTTCTGTCCAGCCTCGGCTAGCAATTGCGCAAGCGCCTTGCCTGGCGACTCCGTCTTCATCAGCGACTCTCCGATCAAGAAGGCATCGTACCCAACTTCGCGAAGCCGCCGCATATCCGCTCCCGTGTGAATGCCGCTTTCTGCCACTCGCACAGCGGTTTTTGGCAGCAGTTCTCCCAGCCGCACTGCCGTTTTCAAATCCACATGGAATGTCCGCAGGTCGCGGCTATTCACGCCGACAATCTCGCATCCGGCATCGATGGCACGCGTTAACTCCTGCTCATCGTGAACCTCGCAGAGCACATCCAATTCCAGTTCCAGCGCGCGCCGGTGCAGCCGCTTCAGTTCCTCGTCGTTCAGCGCCGCCACGATCAGTAGAATGGCGTCGGCGCCTCCCGCGCGTGCTTCGAGCAATTGCGCTTCCTCCACCATGAAGTCCTTGCGCAAGCATGGTAGTTCGACCGAGTGGGAAGCCATCGCCAGGTTCTCCATGGATCCCTGAAAAAAATCCTCGTCCGTGAGCACTGAAAGCGCAGCCGCGCCACCTACTTCTAATTGATGGGCCAGATCGGCAACCGGGAAGTCCGCGCGAATCTGCCCGCGCGAGGGCGAGGCTTTCTTAAGCTCGGCGATTACCGCTATCCGCTCTGCCGAAGCACGCCTAAGCGCAGCTCCAAACCCACGCGGTTGATGGGCCGCGGCACGGCGCTCCAGCTCCCGAGTGTTCAAGGGAGACTGCGCCAGCCGCGCCCGCGTGGACGCCACAATATGATCCAGTCCGATCGGCATGCAGGTTTTGATTATAAAGTGTGTGGGTGTAGAGTGCCCTGAGAGTTGTACAGCGGCGTAGCAGTGCTAGGATCTGCCCCTACAAAGCTTCCGGGAACACCGGTCTGCTTCAGAATGAAACCCGCATCTGCAACTGGATCAGCCGGTTCCCGGAGGCACCGCCTCCGAAACCACCGCGAATGGCCACGGACTCACCGAAGCGCGACGTGCTCAGGTTCCCTACTGGCTGCGCCAGATTCACATTGTTGAGGAGATTCCGCGCAGAAGCCGCAATGGTCACGGAGTACAAGCTGTTACTGCCTCCGCGCCCCCCCATGCCCCCCCCCCCCCGGCCCCCCCCCCCCCCC
>JBFXAV010000409.1:0-3555 GCA_050183935.1 Candidatus Korobacteraceae bacterium
AAACCTGGGTCTTGTTCTCCAGGCGACGGAAGGCGCGGGCGTGCACCACGCGATCGCGGTCCCGCTGAAAGTCATTGCGATAGGCATGAGGCGCTTCGGGATGCCGCCGTCCGCGCGAGTGTTCTACGCGAACGGCATAAGGAGAGAGCATGTACTCCAGTTTCCAGTTTCCTGAGCAAGGATTCAAGGGGCAAGGAGAACGGGCCTGTCAGCAGATGCATTTCTCGAACGCTGTGCCTTTGCTAGCTGCATCCGGTAAACTTCCGATCCAAGGAGAGAACATTCATGATGCACAGTCTACGAATCGCCCTCGCAGCGTTCGCTTTGCTTGGTGTTGCCGCAGCGCAGGACTGGGCCAAGGAGGCGGTAGAGAAGTCACCGCGCCATCAAGAGTGGGTGCAGATCAAGCACGGAGGGCGCACCGTTGATGCCTTTGTTGTCTACCCGGAGGTCAGCAATAAGGCCACCACCGTGCTTGTGATCCACGAAATTTTTGGACTTTCGGATTGGGTGCGCAGCGTGGCCGATCAACTCGCGGCCAAGGGTTACATCGCTATTGCTCCGGACTTTCTCTCAGGCATGGGACCGGGTGGCGGGCGGACCACTGCCTACCCCGACGTTACCGCCGCGCGCGAAGCAAATTCCAAATTGCCGACCGACCAGGTCATGGCCGACCTGAACGCCGCCGCAGATTACGCTCTCAAGCTGCCGGCTGGTAACGGCAAGATTGTGGTTGCGGGCTTCTGCTGGGGCGGGTCGCGTACCTTCGACTTTGCAACGCGGCGCGCCGATCTGAAAGCCGCCTTTGCGTTCTACGGGGGCGGGCCGATGGACCCGGGCGCCATTCGCGCTATTAAGGCGCCAGTGTATGGCTTTTATGGTGGCAATGATGCCCGCGTGAACGCCACGATTCCCAAGAGCGAAGAACTGATGAAACAGGCAGGCAAGACTTACCAGCCGGTAATCTACGAAGGCGCCGGACACGGCTTCCTCCGTACCGGTCAGGGTCCAAACCCGAGTGCGGCGGACAAAAAGGCGCACGACGAAGCCTGGCAACGCTGGCTGAGTTTGCTTGGCAAGCTGTGAGGCTTAAGGGTTGTGGGGCGGACGAGGGCGTCCGCCTTCACGTCTAACCCGTGGTCCCGTTTTCACGCGAGACGTCCGACCCCGCAAGCTCTGCAGGAGTGCCAGGATATTCCTTGCTACGCTGCCTTGCGTCTCGTGACCACCTCCCGCTGCTCGAAGTCCGTCAGCTCCGTCACGGCGGTCAGGTTCAGGCCCATCAGGCGAAAGTACCTGGATTCTGGAGTGTCGCTAAAAGTCATCACGTTCGGGAGAGCAAAGGTCAAGGCCGCCAGGCCTGCGTCCAGAGTGCGGTGCGTGGGGAAGTCGATGATGTTGGCGACTCCTCCGGGATAGTCCGTCATGAGTGACGTACTCGCTTCCGCCAGTCCAGCCGCAAACGCTGCTGCTGCGGCGCGTGGATTCCGCCTCCAGAATAGTGCACCCATCACAAAGAAAACTCCCACGTTCACGTAATCCGCGACTGCATGACCGCGAGGGGAAATCATCTTGGGCATGCGGCGGGTAGCAACGGCGACACTCTTCTGCAAGAACGCCATGGAAGGGCCTCCATAAAAAGCAGATGCGTTCAACGTGCCAGGTTTTGGCCAACAACAAGGATTTTCTTGGATGCTTCTTCTTGATGTTCTTAGTGACCGGCTTCAGCCGCTACCTGAGTGTTTGTTTCCCCTGCCGCTTCACGCTTATCTGCTTCCCGGCTGAGGGCCGGAAACTGGATGCTGAACACGGTGCCGTGAGTGTTCTCATCGCGCGAGCTTTTTACGCTGATGGTGCCCCGGTTGCGGGCAACCAGCTCTCGCGTGATCCACAGGCCAAGCCCGGTGCCAAAGCCTTCCTTGGTGGAAAAGAAGGGCTCGAATATCTTGGGGAGATTGCTGCTTTGAATGCCCTGGCCATTGTCCGCGATTTCAATGTGCAGGAAGCGGCCTCCGGGCCGCACCAGGATGTCGATCCGCCCGTTCTGTTTGGGTAAGGCATCAATGGCATTGGAGATCAGGTTGGCGATGATCTGGCGTACCTCGCCCTCTGCTGCCAGAATCAGTGCCTCTTCGCAGTAGGTTTTGCGCACCACTGCATCACGCTGCGTCAGATTGGTTCGGTAAATGTCCAATGTGTTGTCGATCACCGAGCGTACATCCACCTGCATGGGCTTGGAGTGATCCCGGTAGAAGCCCAGGGTTCGCCGCGCAATGGTTGCTACGCGGTTCAGTTCCTGCGTCGCAGTCCCCAGGTAGGTTTGCCGCGTCTCTTCGCTCAGCCCGGGAGTTTTCAGCAGATACAGCAAATTGCCGATCGCCTCCAATGGGTTATTGATCTCGTGCGCCACGGACGCAGCCATGCGTCCTGCGGCTCCCAGTTTTTCGCTGCGAATGAGCGCAGTTTCCGTCTCCTGGCGTTTGCGGTCCAATTCGTTCAGTACCAGCGCTGTGCGCAGAATCAGAACGGTGAACACTGCGACCACCAAAAGCACAAACACTGCCGTGCCATACTCAGCAGAAATGTACCCTGCGCGCTGCGCCCGGAGACGCAACAGTCCAAAGGCAGGAACCAGTACCACCACAGCCGCCAAGATCCGGCGGGAGAGAATTCCTCCCGCATACGGGCTGACGAGGATGCCAGTGAGCACGGACTGTTTTGACGCGAGCAGTAACGCCACCCCCAGGAACCCGAACAGCAGCCCCGTATGTATGGCCATGATGTTGGCATAGAGCAGGGTGGCGGAATACAGGTAGCCAAGAATGCTCAGGTAACAAACCAGCAACACCGGCACTGCGAAGATCTCTGAAAGCGGTGGTCCCTCGCTGCGGCGCAGCACGCACAGGCTTAACCCCGCCAGGATAAAACCAACGGCTGTATTGAGAGCGAAGCGCCCGGGAGCAGGCAGGTACCAGTCAGAAAGCCGGTGGGCAAAAAACACCGCGTCAATGCCGAGATCCCAGCTAAATAGATATTCCAGTAATGTAGCGAAGGCGAACAGGCCAACAGCGGCTCCCAGTGCGACTCCCAGATAATGGAATATCTTTCGCCTGGTTAGCTGAAGATAGATGGACACACTACACAGGGCAAAGCACAGCGCAGAGTTCGGGGCCACAAACGTGCCCAATGCCTGGCCTTTCAGCACCGGAACGCGAAAATGCCAGCCCGCAAGGATCAGCCCCGCGGCAACCAGAGGGACAGCGGCAACTCCTCTGCTGATTCGCTGAAACCGGTGTTCCATCCCGTCTCCACAGTTGCGTGTTTCGTGCTTACCCGGCCGATGTAACGCGGGCTCCCGGTGCTTCGAAACAAGCGCGCCCCGAAGCCAATCTTAAACAAGAGTTCCAATTCTGCAAGAGCGGTACTAGAATTCGTGGGCTCGCGCGCAGGTGCAACCGTAAGGCTTTTGGTGGATTCTCACTGATAGGTTTCCATTCACTTCGCTATCAGCAACGTAATTCCTGGGAACTCCAGAAACTTGAAAACTGCCTGACG
>JBFXAV010000410.1:0-3551 GCA_050183935.1 Candidatus Korobacteraceae bacterium
TGTTGGCGGCAGACCAAAACTATTACGACTTGCAGCTGCCGCAATTACGACAAAGGCCTTTCCATTCACCTCATACATTGCCGGCAAACCGTAGGAAGCTGCTGGTAATTGCGCCGCCCACAGTATTTTGCCGGTTTCTGCATCCAGTGCCCTGACGTAACCATCGGTAGTCGCGGAGAATAACAACCCCGTGGAAGTCACTACCACTCCCCTTTGGTCCTGCATAATCCCGGTGTTGCGGATACCTTCAGCAACCGCTCGTGGCTCTTCGCCAAGCGGGATCTGCCACTTGATAGTCCCCTTATTCATGTCGTAAGCGGTCAACGAGGACCATGGAGGAGTGATGATCTGCCGGTGAGCGTCAAAACCGGTATAGAGGCGCCGAGGTGGTACTTCAGTGCCCGCCGGGTAGGATGGTCCACCAGACATTCCGTACTCAGCTGGACGCGGCGGCAAAGAAGACACATACTCCCGGGCTGCTGGAGCCCCGCCTGATGCCACCACAGGACCTCCGAGCGGGGTGCTTGGCCGGGTGGGCGATGCCTCCACCGGGAGGCCCTCGGGATTCCCGAGATAAGCAACCAGGGCTTCGAGCTCAGTTGCGTCCATGGTCGCAAACGGCGGCATTTCGCCTCTTCCATTGCGAACCGCATCTTTAACACCCTCTGGGGTTAGCCGGGAAACAATTCCCTGCAAAGAGGGAATTCCCCCTTGCCCGGCGCGATCTGCTCCATGGCAACCCTGGCAATTCTGCAAGTAAACGCGGCGCCCCGGCGGCCCTGCCGCCCCACGCGGAGTTTGGCCAAGGATCGTGACTGTCTGGAACGACTGTGGCAATTCTTCTTCCAGCCGAATAAAAAAGGGCACATCAATGCTGGCTACGTACAGAAGTCCCCTATTCGGGTCGGATGATGTCATACCCCAGATGGCTCCGCCGCGGTCCCCGGGCATTGCGACCGTGTTCCGCTTGAAAGCAGGTGGCGTGAAGAGACCCTCATTACGTGCGTCTCTTACCAGTTTCTTCCATGCTTCGCGTTCTTCTGGAGTAAGGAAGTACAAATTAATGTCGTCCTCGGTAAAACTCTGCCGGGCGAACGGGGGTGGAGCCTTGGGAATCGGCTGCGTAGGCCACACCTTTTCTCCAGGGACATCCGTCTGAGTCGGAAACGGGCGCTCTTCAATCGGGAAGAGCGGCTGGCCCGTCACCCGATCAAAGGTATAAACAAACCCCTGCTTTGTTGCCTGCGCGACGGCGTCAATCTTCTTTCCGTTGTGGGTAACGGTGATCAACTGCGGAGCCGCTGTAAGGTCATAGTCCCAAAGGTCATGATGGACGGCCTGGAAGTGCCACAGGCGCTTACCCGTCCGGGCGTCCAGCGCCATCAGGCAGTTCCCAAAAAGATTCTCACCGTGCCGGTCACCTCCGTAAAAGTCATACGTTGGAGATCCGAGCGGAAAATATGCGATCCCGCGTTTTTCATCGACCGTGATCTCGCCCCAGGTGTTAACGCCGCCAATGTACTTCCAGGCATCCTTGGGCCAGGTATCGTAGCCAAATTCCCCGGGACGCGGAATGGTGTTGAACTGCCATACCAGCTTGCCCGTAATAACATCGAACGCACGAAGTGCTCCCGGAGTCGCAACGTACCCCTCGCCGGTGGCCATGCCCAGAAGAATCAAGTTCTTGAAAATTTTCCCGGGGTTATTGGACTGGACGCGATAGATTTCCTTTGGGTCCCTGCCCAGACCCTGACGCAAATCGACAAAGCCGTCTTTGCCGAAGGTAAGAATCGACTTTCCCGTTCGGGCGTCAATCGCCTGGAGCGTGTGATTGATTTGGAAGAGTAATCGCCGCTGCTTACGATCCGCACTTTCCCAATAGTTAATTCCACGGGGTGCGATGCCGTGAAGATTCTCGTGAACCCAGATCTCTTTGCCGGTGGTTGCATCCAGCGCAACCAGGGAAGTATTCCGCGCCAGCACATACATTACGTTGTCGACAACGATGGGATTGAAGTAGTAGCTGCTGTTGTCCTGGGTGGGATAAGTCCATGCAACCTTGAGCTGACTTACGTTTTCTTTCGTGATCTGCCGAATGTCAGCATAGTGGGAATTGTCAGGACCTCCGCCGTAATCGGTCCAAGACTTGGAACTTTGCTGTGAGGTGCCCGCTACCGAGGTTACAAGCAAGAAGCCAGCTAACAGCAGCGCCGTTTTCGCACTCGCCAGAAAACACCTGCAAGACAAACATTTACGATTCGAGGGCATTCAGCATCATCTCCTTGCCTTGTTGTCCGAGGTCAGACTCGATCGAGAGAGCGGCCGGACACTTCCTGGAGTTGCCGCCGGAGAGCTCCAACACCTCTGGAGCTCTCCGCGCAGCATCCGATTAGAATTCGACCCGAAGTGCGAATTCGAACGTCCTCGGATCGGTGGCTCCCGTTACCTGACCGAATGTAGGCGATCCTACCAGGCCATTCACGTAGGTGTAGGAGAGGTGGTTGAAGGCATTGAACATCTCCGCCCTGAACTTGACCACCACCTGTTCTGTCACGCGGAAATCCTTTGCCGCCGTGACATCCCAGTTGCTGATTCTCGGTCCCTTAAAGGCAAACGGCCCTGCGTTTCCGAAGCGAGTCGCAAACGGAGACCTTCCAGGCACCGCAGCAGGAATTGCGAAAGCAGCCGGATTCAGCCACTGAAGGCGATTTGTATTCGCATAGGGATCTCCGATCAGGTCCGCGCGCTGGACCCTGCCAAGTCCCGTAGCTCCTTCAAGAGTGATCCGGGGAACAGCATTCGAGCCGATGCCACCGACGTCGTTGGCGACATAGGCGTTGATCGGCCACCCTGACGAGTACACGGTAATACCGGTCAGCGACCAGCCGCCGAACGCCTTCTTATACCAATCGCTCCCCGTCTGCCAGAAGGGCAGAGGGTAGGTGTAGCTGACCGTCAGCACGTGCGGCTTGTTGTAAGGGGACGGCCCGTAGTCCCGTCCTACGTTATAGGAATCCATGGGCGTTCCAGCATAATCGTAGCCCACGTCGGTAAGGTTCTTGGACCAGGTGTAGGCCGCACGGACGTTTCCGCCGCCCTGGAACCGGCGTTGGAACTGTGCCTGCAACGAGTTGTAGTTCCATACTCCGCCGTTGGTCAGCAGGTTGATGTCCCCGTATCCCTTGTAGGGCCGCAGGGAATTCAGCATCGTATTTGGATTGGTAACACCAGGCGCGAGCGGCGCCGTGGCCAGGGTTCCTTCCGGAAGCTGGTTGATGTTTTTGTTGTAGGTCAGCCTTCTGGCGGCCGACGCTACATAAGCGACATCCAACACGGTGCCTGATCCGAGGGATTGCTGTACTCCGAAGCTCCAGTTGAAAATTCTGGGGTTCTTCAGGTTCGGGTCCATAGCGCGATTGAAAGCGCGCGGTGCATTGGGAATCGTTCCACCGCCGGGGTTGTTCACGTTTCCTCCCAGCAGAGTCAATGGAGCCTGGAACGGCGGGTTGGATGTGGTTCCGTGCGTCACCGTGGTCAGAATGCGCTCGTAG
>JBFXAV010000411.1:0-3540 GCA_050183935.1 Candidatus Korobacteraceae bacterium
TTCTCATTGATGTAGCGGGCGGCGTTTTCCAGCTCCACGTCACTCAATGGTGACTTTGTGCGCAGCACCCGGTCTCGAACCACGCCGGAACGCGTCACCACCACCGCCAGAATCTTCTGGTCGCCGAGGCGCGAGAAGTGGACATGCTCCAGAGCGCTTCGCTTTACTCCCCCCGCAACCGTAACTCCTACATGATGCGAGATGACCGAGAGCACGCGCGAAGTTCGTTCCAAGAACTCCTGCACATCGGTGACTCCCTGGAGCATCTGGTCAATCGTGCCCTGGGTTTCGGGTGCGAGCCGTGCCGTCCCGGTAAGTTGCTCTACGTAATAACGATAAGCCTCAGCGGTGGGAACCCGACCGGCGGAGGTATGCGGCTGCTCCAGGAATCCAGCATCCACCAGATCAGACATTACGTTGCGGATGGTGGCTGCACTTAGCCCTTCCCGGTTCGACCGGGATAAAGTACGCGAACCGACAGGATCGCCCGTGGCAATGTAGCTTTCCACGATGGCGGTCAGAATTTCGTGTTCGCGGCGGCCAATGGACTCATCCTGCTGCATAACACCCTGGGAGCAACCAACTATAACTATAGTAGATGCATGAACTTAACAATGGATTCTCGCTGGGAGTTCCAAGTTCATCGTAGAAGCAGGCCTCTGGGCTGTCAAGATTGGCGCCGTGGTGCCGGGAGTGCTAAGCCAGAAGGGAGCAAAATCCTCCTGCTCACCTGTATTAGTTTCCATTTACTTGATTTCCCTAAAGATGAGGCGCGGCTCCCGGTCGGTCAGCGTATCTGGATCACAGGTTCGCCTTCCGCGCTGCGAATCTCCTGCAACCGTTCCCTTACTCGCCGGGCAAAGGCGAACAGTGAGCGGGCGTGAGAGGAGGTCTCGCCCTGGAGCGTCACCGGGCTACCTGAGTCCCCACCTTTGCGGATGTCAGGGTCCAGTTCGACTTGGCCTAGGAAGGGCAGGCCGAACTGTTGAGCGGTGCGTTCGCCTCCACCTTTGGAGAAGATGTCGATCTCTTGGTGGCAATGAGGGCACTCGAAATGACTCATGTTCTCCACCAGACCGACGATCTCAACTTTGACCTGGCGGAACATCTCAATGGCCTTGCGGGCATCCTGGAGGGAAACATCGCTGGGAGTGGTCACCACCACCGCCCCGCTCAGTGGAACGGTCTGAATGAGAGAAATCGCAACATCGCCGGTTCCGGGAGGCAGGTCAATGACCAGATACTCCAACTGGCCCCAGTCCACACGCTGAAGGAATTCGCGCATCATCTGGTGCAGCATGGGGCCGCGCCAGATCAGGGGTTTGTCGCCGGGATTGAGCAGGCCGACGGAGATCACTTTTACGCCATAAGCCTCTAGTGGCTCAATGCGGTTATCCGGAAGCAGGCGCGGGGTGGCGCTGGCGTTCAGCATCAGAGGAACATTCGGGCCATAGACGTCGGCATCGAGCAACCCCACCTTGTGCCCAAGCTTCGCCAAAGACAGAGCAAGATTGACGGCGATGGTGGTCTTGCCGACTCCTCCTTTGCCGGAACCGATGGCAACAATGGAATCCACACCTGGCAAGGGCTGGGGACCTGGCGGCTGCTGCTGACCGTGGGGGGAGTGCGAATGGCTCACGAACAATCCTTTGGAGAGATCCCTTTTGGAGAGATCAAAGATAAGTGCCGTATCAGGACAAATTATACGCGGCAGGGGTGCTCTAGAGTGGGCGATGAAAGGTTGTACGGCGGAAGAGCTTCATCGCGATGCGCAAAAAAGATGAACAAGGGATATCTCTCAATCGCGGTTGTGCCCGGCTTTCCCGAACCCATCATGTTCGTCCAACTCTCGGCGGACACCACAAGCTATGCAATACAGGTCGCGGGAAGCCGGTTGCGTAATCGATCTTCATGAACAAAATTCTCTCCTCGTTCGAAATCGGTTAGCGTCCATGGGGCTTGATGTTTCTCCTGACGGGAAGAATGCTTTTCACTGCCAAGGCTTCCCCTAATGATGTGTCTGCGGTGAATTGGACGGCAGGATTGCTGTCACATCAAAAAATCTGAACAGGCAACAAAGTAACGGAATGTTTGGATATGCGTCTACTTATTAGATCCGTGGCGCACCGACTGTGCCGTCTTGTTTAGTGTGCGGCATGACTGACGTTTCGCATGACAAAGGGAGAACAAGATCATTACAAATAACGTCCACTCTTTGATTACAGACATCGTCAAGTCCGCTGGTCGGTTTGCTGGTGCCTGCGCGCTGGTCCTGTTTGGTCTGGGCGCGTGGATCGCACTCGAGCCTCCAGCTCTTTCGCAGGAGTCCGACCCCGCGGCCATTAAGGATACCGATAAGGCCACCTTTGAGAAAGTCTGCGGGAGCTGTCACTTGCCTGAGATGGCCAACACATTCAAGTTTGAATCCGATTGGCGTTCCACGATCTCGAACATGGTTGACATGGGCGCCCAGGCAACCGAAGAAGAAGTGAACAGTATTCTTCGTTACCTTAAGCGGACCTGGACGCGAATTAACATCAACTCGGCTACGCCAAAGGCAATCGTTGACGTGATTGGAGTCAGCGATTCGATTGCAAAAAAGATTGTCGACTACCGTTCGGCTAATGGCGATTTCAAGGATTGCAACGATCTCATCAAAGTGTTCGACCAGGCTGGTCTTGCGGAGAGTTGCAAGGAACGTATTGTTTTTTAATCCAGTTCGTCTATCAGGTCGGGGTTCGCTCGAAGATCGTGGAATCAATGTAAGAATCATTTTGACAAGTTCTGCATGGAGACAATAAAGACATGACAAACAGCGTTGGCTCTTTGATGGCAAGCATGGTTAGGTCCGCTAGCCGGCTTGGTGCCCCGATCCTGGTTGCTCTGGGCGCATGGATCGCATTCCAACCCGCAACCCTTCGTTCGCAGGCGCCGCAAGCGCAGCAGGCGCAGCAGGCACCGCAAGCACAGCAGGCGCCCGGTCGGGGCGGGCGTGGACCTCGGCAGACGAAAGCGGGTGGCGCCTTCGAGGTAGGGACCGTAGCCGGCGGGGGACCTTTGGTCGCTCCCACGGACCCGGCCGCGAGCAAGCGGTTCGCTGAGATGCGTGCCATCCTTGACAAGCTCACGCCGGTAACCGACGCGATGCTGCGCAACCCTCCGCCCGGTGACTGGCTTATGTGGCGGCGCACGTATGACTCATGGGGCTACAGCCCGCTCAATCAGATCAATCGCACCAATGTAAAAAATCTGACAGTGGCGTGGAGCTTGGCACTGACCGGCACCGGCGTTTATGAATTTACTCCGCTGGTGCATGACGGCGTTATGTTCGTCTGGAGCCACGGAGAGAACATTCAGGCAGTCGATGCCAAAAATGGAAACGTGCTCTGGAAGTACCACCACGACATGCGTCCCGGCTTTAACCCTCTCAATGTCTTCCAGACCAAGCGGGCCCTCGCCATCGGCGGAAACAAGCTTATTTTCGCTACGACCGACATGCATATCATCGCTCTCGATGTGAAGACCGGAGAGGTGGTGTGG
>JBFXAV010000412.1:0-3528 GCA_050183935.1 Candidatus Korobacteraceae bacterium
CGGCGAGAACTGGGCAGCTTCCATCATTGACGCCCTCGACCAGTCGAAGATCATGGTGCTGATCTTCAGCAGCAACGCAAACGCATCCATGCAGATTGAGCGCGAGGTGGAGCGCGCCGTCCACAAAGGCGTACACATCATTCCTTTGCGGATTGAAAATACGACGCCTACCAAGACGCTGGAATACTTCATCAGCGCGCCACACTGGCTCGATGCGCTGTCGACACCCCTTGAAAATCACATCAGCAACCTCGCCTCTGCCGTCAAGGCGCTTCTCTCCCGGACTGGGCATGTTCATGAACCAGCGTTAGCCATGGTTCCTCCGGTCGTGGCGCAAACGTCTCCATCGCCCCAGCGTGCGGTAAGGGATACGAACGGCGGGAAACAAGCTTCCTCCAGAAAAGCGATTGCTGCCTCAGTGGCTGTGCTTGTCATCGTGGCAGTCATTATTGTTGGAGCGCGCACGCTGCGCCAACCAGCACCAACCTCCGACGCAGAGACACGGGAGGCAGTGGTTCCTGCCGAAACACCTGCGGCGGCAGTGACCGCGACGCCTTCGTTGCCAGCGTCTGCGACGCCTCCGGTGTCCGCTCCGCAGGCAACCATGCCATCAAGCGCGGCGGCGGTTGCACCAGTGCAGGCGAAAGCTGTGCGGCCAAGATCTGCCGACAAGCTGCTGATCGATTTCAATAACTCGGTGGATGAAGGCATGATCAGCCTCGACCTGGACGGCAAGAATGTGTGGACTACATTGCTCGGTAAGGGAGTCAAGAGCAAACCAGGCAGCGCAACGGCGGGCACCACCAAGACGGGGATCCCAAGAGGTCCGGTATCCGCGGAAGTAAACCTACGCCAGGGGGCTTACCAGGCAAAAGTCACCCTCTTGAACGAGGATGGGAAGGTGCGGGATGTTCAGACGATCCCAGTAGAAATCGGGAGCCAGGCGACGCCCCGAACGCTACATATACGCCTCTCTCGCTTCAAAAAAGATCTCCAACATAAGCTGATTGACGGGCAAGCTGCCAATTCGAAGAGTGTCGCGCCCGGCAAAGCAACGGACGCCAAGGTCGCCGTCCGGCCTTCGACGGATGCAAAGGCGACGGCCAGCACGACGCCTTAGATGCCATCCATCGACGCCCCTCTCCCCATCATTATCGGGGTCACAGGCCATCGCGACCTGCGGCCCAATGATGTCCCCCATCTTGAACGCATTGTGGGGAAGGAACTGGAGGCGATTCAGCGCCGGTATCCGCATTCGTCTTTGGTGTTGCTCTCCCCATTAGCCGAGGGCTCGGACCGGCTGGCTGCTCGTGCTGCCCTTAAGCTCGGCTATTCCTTGATCGTGCCGCTCCCATTGTGCCGAGAACTCTATGAACAGGACTTCACGACGGAGGCATCCCGGAAGGAATTCGCTGACTTGTTGGGACGCGCGATCGGATGGATTCCGCTACCACTTCTACCAGGCAACACACCGGAAAGCGTTCGCCTGCCGGGTCCGTCCAGGGACCGGGAGTATGCAAAGCTGGGAGCTTTTATCGCAAGCAGCAGCCAGATATTGCTTGCACTCTGGGATGGAGTGGGACTGCACGGAAGTAAGGTTGGAGGAACGGCCAATGTGGTGCGCTTCCAACTTGAGGGCCTGCCCATACTGTACGACTCTCAAGGAAGCAATCTCACCCAGCCCGTATCCGTTGGCCCAGTCCGCCATATCGTGACTCCGCGACAGAGCATGCCAGAGCTGAGCTTGCTGCCGCTATCCCGAAGGTTGCTCGTCCCAGCCAACCGGACGGAAGAGTCCTTTTTACGGCTCTACGACCGCATGGATCTTTTTAACCGGGATGCCCGCGAACTTCGTTCTCTGTTAGAAAAATCTGCCCAGAATAGCCAGTTGCAATTGCTCAATACCGATGCGGACGAACTGCCGAAGATAGTCGCTACTCTGCCAGCGCCATGCGAGCACATTCTGAATCAGTACGCACTCGCGGATGGACTCGCCATACACTTCGGCGGCAAAACCCTCTCTGCTCTGCAAAGGGTTTTCATTGGCGTTGCCGCGTCTGCGCTGCTCTTTAATCTGCATTCCGCTTTGTTCCAGACTCCGGGGGAGGTTCCGGCTTCGTTTCAGGAAGCCTTCTTTTCCCTTCCCTGGCAGCTTATCGGGTGCATGGCAAGTTCGACGTTTACGGCACTTTGGCTTTACGGACGCACAAAAAAAGCCGAATGCCAGTCCAAGTATCAGGATTACCGCGCGCTGGCTGAGGCCCTGCGCATCCAATTTTTCTGGAAAGTGGCGGGACTCTCTGAATCTGTGAGCGACAAATTTCTCCGCAAGCAAAGGAGCGATCTCGATTGGCTCCGAGGAGCCTTGCGGTCCTGGCACATCCTTGCCGTCATGACGCGCCCAGACCGGCCACCCGCTCCAGCACAATGCTTTGATGGCGACCGGCTACTGATGAACTGGATTCGAGACCAGAAGACGTACTTCGCAAGGAGAGCCAAAAAGGAACAGGCGAAACTCAGACAAGAAGCTCGCATCGCGTCCGTTCTGCTCAAGCTGGGCGCGGGGCTTTCGGGAACTCTTGTGCTGTTCTTTTGCCTTATGCTGATTCGCGATTTTCCCTATGGAGAGCCACTACGGCGACTGCTGGCGGCACCGAGTGTGCACCAGATCATATTGCTGGTCATCGCGATGCTCGGCGTCAGTGCCGCGCTCTATCAAGCATACGGGGACCAACTGGCACGAGCAGAACACATTCGGCAATTTACGCGGATGAGCGAGCTGTTCGACCTGTCAGAAGGCGAGCTAAGCAAGCTAATGGCGGAGGGCCATCCTCAAAAAACGACCGCGCTCGTACGGGAGCTGGGCATTGAAGCGCTCGAGGACAGCGCAGACTGGCTGATTCTGCATCGAGAGCGGCCGATTGAAGTGCCCCACGGCTGAGAGCGCTGCGGATCAAGCTAGCTGCATTCGGCAAGGCAACTTTTAGAAAATTTATTGGAGCTATTAACAGCTTACCCTTTTCAGGTTACTTTGCATCGTAAAGTTAGTCGACATGAATGACCAACAAAGCGCTCGGCGACATCCGAAGAATCCTGTTGAGCCTGTTCCCGGTGAGGAAACCAAGCGGCGGAGACGAACATTTTTGAGCACCCACGGAACCTGTATTTTGGCATGTCGTTTCGTTCTCGTTTTATCGGTGCTGGCACCGCACGGATTTGGCGAAAGTCCGAAGGAGATCGAGGATTCCCTGAAAGCTCAGTTTGTGGGGAAGGCTCGCATCATGGCGCGGCCACTCAAAGGCAAGAAGCTAGTTTTCCGCATGGATGGCACGCTGCTAACTAAGGCAGAAACTGGCACCTGCCGGCGCATGCGGGATTTCTAGTCAAGTCCGTTGATACTGACCAAAAGCAGCTAAGACTCAAGGGAAAACGGGTGCTGATCTATTTCGCGCTCGACGGTCAGCGTCAAGCTGCCGAAACTGAAAATGATCTCGAAATCGAACTCCAGAGTGACGGCGAGTGGACCAG
>JBFXAV010000413.1:0-3523 GCA_050183935.1 Candidatus Korobacteraceae bacterium
AAACCCCGGTTTGCGCCAACCCCTCCGGCGCCGCTGATTTGCAGGCCTTCCCCGAGCTGTAAACGCAGGGATCCGATCGAAGTGAGCTTCGCATTCTGTACGGCATCAAAAGACTGTACGGAGATTGCCCGGCTTAACTTGCGTTCCAGCAGAAGCGCGGCAGTACGCTGGTCAGATTGGAAGGAGCGAAAGAAAGCAAATGAGTAATCACGGCTGGTAGTTCCCGCGAAGGCGGTCCAGCTTTGACGTTCTCCAGTGCGGCTAAGAAACAATCCCCGCCCGGTGAAATACCTCGATTGCTCGAAGATGTCGCTATAAAACGTAAGAGGCAAGTATGAGTCCCCGGCTCCGATTTCGTATTTGCTGAGCCGGGTTGTAATCAGCCCAGATAGCGAGATCCCGTTACTGAAAGATGTCCCTACCCAGCCTTGTATCGGTGCCCACTTATAGTTCAAGTCTAAGCCGGACGCCTTGATGAGAGTGGATGTCCCGCCCCTTGCCCACACCGACTGTGCGTGTGCGATGCAGGGCGCGGCACACAAGGCAATCGCCAGTAACAATCGAATTGCCGGAATGAGTCCCTCCCTCCTCCCGCGGTCTGAGCCTTTTTCTAATTTCATTGTTTTATTTGGCGAGAGGTACTTCCAGCGTGAAGCCGTCTTCAAGAAACAGCTTAGCCCGGGCGTTGGGCGAAGCCGCACTGGCCTCAAACGCTTGAATTCGTGCTCTGCCCGGGAACAAAGGGAATGGCGGAATGCCAGGCGATCCATCGAACCCGCGCAACTCCAGGCGCTTCACTCGCGACAGCTTATCGGAATGGTTCACCACGCGAACGTTGTACTTACCTTCTTCGCTTGCGCGCTCCACTGCGACTTCCAGGTCGCTCCTGTCGAGCTTTCGCTTTTGGTAGAGATACACGATGTGCGGCATTATGAAATTGATCCGTATTCCTGTCCTGTCGGCGCTCGCATCGGTTAATGTATTCAAGATTGCAAACCATGTATTCGGCATCTCCGATCCCACCTTATAGAACACCATGTGTGTCCGGTGCGGCGGTATCACGAAGCTTTGTGCGCCGAGGTCGACTTTGACTCCAGATTCCAGCGGGGTATAGCTGAGAACGCCCGTTTCATTCACTGCAAATCCGACAATTTCCAGGATCACGGCCATCGGTGTATCGCTATCATTGCGCAGTTCGTACATCCCGTTTACCTTGCCGCGAAATTCCGCAACGGGAGGTGAAATGGTTTGTGTTGCCGCGGGAATTCCAAAAAGAATTCCCGCGGTTGCAAGCAAGAGTTTTAGGCTGGCAAGCTTCATCAGAGCTTCCTTCATTGGGTGTAAGCAATGACCGTCAGGGCGCCGGTGTAGGTGTCTGCCTGAATCGTCGAGGGCACATTGTTCAACTGGATGCTCACCGAATCGGAATGCGAGGCGTTCTTCCGGTCCGCTTGGTTAGCCAGCGTCCAGGTTTTCACCAGAGTCGCCGCTGCCACGCCACAGTTGGCAGAGGCATTGATATTGGCAAATGCCCCAGCTCCCACCTTGGCTTGTACATACGATTCGCTGATCACGTCGGTATTCGCAGGATCGCTGCCATGCATCACGCCGTTCGTCGGATCCATATACACGCAGACGTTGACTGCCGCTCGTTGTGGCGTCAGGTTCCATCCGCTTGTGATTGTCAAGGTCTGTGGCGACAACGACGACAAATCAAATGTGCTAAGGCTAGATGCACTGATCGTCATCGATTCAGCTTTGCTGGCGCGGATGGTAGTTGTTCCTGTTGCTTGATTCGACGCGGCAAACGCGGACAGTGCCGTCATCAACGAGAAGATCATCAGGGCTGCTTTTCTGCTATGCTTCACTTTTTCTCCTTAAGATATGTTCTTTGTGCTTGTCATTGCATGTAACTCCGCGCATTAATCTGTTTCACATTGACCTTTGGGCTAATAAGTCGCAGATACGATCAGATTAATTACACCTGTGTACATATCCGGAGACAAAGCTGCCGGATAACCTTGTAGACGCACCGTCAGGCTGTCTTCTGTCCAACCATTAACGGTTCGGTTTTTTGGGGACTGTCCTAGGTTGGGAAAAATAATCTGTGATGACAACTGGCGCGCATTGGCTATCCCGCAAGAGGTAGTCCCGCTCACAATCGATCCGTTATTCACGATGACGCTGCTGGCGGGAATGCTGTCGTGGTTTGTGCCCGTTCCTGTCATCGCGCTCAACATGAATACACAAACATCCACACGTCCAATAAACGCTTGCGGCAGGTTCCAATCGCTGCGGATCCTGATGCCAGTATTGGCTGTGGTAGTTCCACTAAGGTTGAACACGGGGAGAGTTCCCAGGGCCGTAATGGTCATACTCTGTGCTCGCGCAGAGGCCAACAACAACAGCATTGCCACCGGGAGGACAGCTATTGTTTTCCAGATCGTTGACTGTCTTTTCATCGTTCCTTGTACTCGGCCCTGGTGCAAGCTGATCTAGAAAACACCACGCTGTAAAACTGGTGTGAGTTTTGCCCAAAATGGGAAAGATTGCCAACTTACACGCGTCCGGGAACGTTAGGAATGATGTTCAAGAAGGTGCTGCTGTAAAGAAAAGGCGTGTATCGCTCGTCTGGCGCGCCTGCAGAAAAGAAGTATCTAAAAGCAATCTTAAGAGACACCCGCGTTCCTCAGTTGCAAGGCACTAATTAAGGAGTGAGGGCGCCTGTGGAGGCACACGGATTGCCGCTTGGACTAACCCATAAGTTTAGTATTATCTATAGATTACTGCCAAGAAAGTATTCTCCAGCGTAAAGAAATCGGACTCCTGACTCGTCCTGAATGCAGGCACATCGCATTCGTGCCAAAGTTGACAAAAGACGAATCAGACGAATCACTTTCCGACGCCTCGGACAAGGGTCTCCGTGGATACTTGGGAACGTGTCCCGTCAATTTTATGGAGTCCCTTATGATAAAAAACAAGATCAGGGTTACTATCTTAGGTGTGATGCTTGCCGCATCGCTGGTGTCTTCTGTCTCAGTTGCGAAGGCCGACACCATTCTCGGAAAGCCGGTTACCGCCATCGGTTCTTCTACCCAGGCTGTTCCGACCTGTCCGACGCTGGAGGGAGATGTTTGCTATAACTCTTCGACCGGACTCATTAGCTTCTACATTCCTCTGAAATCAAGCACAAGCGGGGTATACGGCGTAACGGATGTTGGAGGTGGAAAGACCGCCGGAACCTTCTCAGACTCAGGGGATGGGACCAGCAACGCGCTGACCATGTACCTTCTTTTTAGCCCTGTTTCCCTGCCGGTAGGGACTGCGTCCTTGAAGTTTGAGTTCACCGATCTTGATTTGACTGGCGTGAACGATCCTTACGGGTTCTTTGAGACCATCCGGTTCTATTCCCAGAGCGGAACCGCCCTTACGCCGACGATCACGCAAAATAACCAGAGCGGTACTTCTCCGCTGGCGTTCTCGGTGAGCGGAAACAGCGATAAGCAGACAATCCTGTTCCCCG
>JBFXAV010000414.1:0-3512 GCA_050183935.1 Candidatus Korobacteraceae bacterium
GATCAGAATACCTGATACTGCTTCGCAGGACGATTCCTTAAAGCGACGACTTAGTCATGCTTGCAGCGGCCTCTTCGCCGAGCCCTTCAAATTCGGACGCAAGCTGCCGAGCACGCTCCAGCGCAGCCTGCACATGCGGCAGAATATTTTCTTTGCCAATGTGTTTCACGAACTCCGCCCGCTCAAGCAAGTGTGCAGGTTGTTCGCGCGCGCCGCAGATCAGCAGGTATTTTCCGCTTTGGCGGAGGCGATGTCCGAGTTTCTCCATCTCGTGCAGCCCGGTGGCATCGAGCGCGGTCATGTTGCGCAGACGCAAAATCACAACGGGCGCGAAGGCATTGAGGTTCGTGGTTGCCGCAACCAACTTGTCGGTGGTGCCGAAGAGAAAAGGCCCGTGGATTCTCAGGATGCTGACGTAGGGTGGCACCTGCTTGTCTTGCAGGATATGCGGCTGGTTGTCGCGAATATATCTTTCGTCCACAGTGCTGACAGTGGTTGTCTGGGAAACCCGCTGGATATAGAGCAGCGCGGCCAGAGCAATTCCGACTTCGACCGCTACGGTCAGGTCGGCCAGTACTGTGAGCGCAAAGGTTACGAACCACACTACCTTATCCGCCCAGGAGAGCCGCAGAATCGTCGGAATGGCGTGCCACTCTCCCATGTTATAGGCGACCACCAGCAGCACGGCTGCCAGCGTCGCCAGAGGAACAAATCTGGCCAGCGGAGCTGCGACCACCAGGATCAGTAAAAGTGTAAGGGCGTGAATAATTCCCGCCATCGGGGTCCGCGCCCCCGAGCGGATGTTGGTAGCCGTGCGGGCAATCGCGCCAGTAGCGGGAATTCCGCCAAACAATGGCGAAGCGACATTGGCTACTCCCTGCGCAACCAGCTCCGTCGCCGAATCATGGCGGTCGCCAGTCATGCCGTCGGCGACCACGGCAGAAAGCAGGCTCTCCACAGCCGCCAGCAATGCCACTGTAAGCGCAGAAGGAAACAGGGGAATGATCAGCTCCGGACGAAACTCCGGGATGGCGAACTTGGGGAGCCCGGTGGGAATGCCGCCGAACGCGCTGCCGATGGTGTCCAGGGGCAGGTGAAGCCCGGAGACAACCGCTGTCCCCAGCAGCATGGCAATGATTGATCCCGGTACTCGCCGGTTCAGGCGCGGCCAAACGAGGATCAGCCCCAACGAGACTGCCGCCACCAGCGCCGTTGCCCAGCGCACTGTCCCCGCGCTCTGGAGCAGCACCAGCATTCGTTCCAGAAAATCGGCGGGAAGCGCAGCGGTGGTGAGCCCAAAAAAGTCTTTGATCTGGGTCGACGCGATCAGAACGGCAATGCCGTTGGTGAAGCCAATGGTTACCGGTCGCGGAATGTACTTCACGGCGGCGCCCAGCCCGGTGAGCCCCATGATGATAAGCAGCACTCCGGCCATGAGCGTGACCATCAGCAGACCGGAGCTGCCAAACTCTGCGATGATGGCTCCCACAATGACCACGAATGCGCCCGTGGGCCCGCCAATCTGCACTCGCGATCCGCCCAGTGCAGAGATGAGAAAACCTGCGACTACAGCGGTATAGAGGCCGGCCTGTGGAGTTGCTCCAGAAGCAATCCCGAAAGCCATCGCGAGTGGTAAAGCGACTAGTCCTACGGTGATGCCAGCGCCAAGATCATGCAGAAAGTCTTGCAGGGAATAGTTCCGCAGGCTTTGCAGAAGCCTGGGGTAAAAGAGCGGTTGGATGTGGGCAGGGTGGGCGCTTTTCGATTCTTCTTCGGACGGGATCGAGGGAGGCTCTGGAATGCTAGTGCTCACCGCGAGGGCGTCCCTTCGGTTTCCATTTCTTCCAGCATGCTCATGGCTTCGTTCAGGTGGGACTGGAAGTAGCGCTTTAGCAAGTCCAGCACTTTGATCAGCACCGGGGCCTTCAACGAATAGAACATCTGATTTCCGGATTTACGACTGGTAACGATCTGCTTGGCGCGCAGAACAGCCAGGTGCTGGGAGAGGTTCGCCTGCTCGACGTGCAATCGCTCCAGTAATTCTCCCGCAGGCATTTCTCCATCGCGTAGGAGTTCTACGATAGCAATGCGGGTGGGATGGGCAAGGCCCTGAAAGATATTTGCCTTAAACTGTCTCAACGAGTTTTGCATATTCGAAATATCGAATATACATAGTCGTCATGGCGCAGTCAAATGAGACATGGTGGGGCACTCTCAAGAAAACTTCTTCACAGCCTCGGCATTGAATTTTTCCGATTGACCTTTGGGAATGCTCAGCGAGTTCCACTGGCTTCCTCGGAAGTGCTTTGCCAGAAACACGATCTGGCCGGCGTGATATGCGTGGTGTGCCACTTGACGGTTTAGCGCCTGTAGCACGCTGTGAGGCTCCGCGCGAATGGTGACCGTGCACTCCAAGTCAGCCGGTGTGAGCGATTCCAAGGTGTCGAAGAGCACTCCCCAGGAGTGTTCCCACAGTTTCAGCA
Source organism: Candidatus Korobacteraceae bacterium (assembly GCA_050183935.1). Lineage (GTDB taxonomy): Bacteria > Acidobacteriota > Terriglobia > Terriglobales > Acidobacteriaceae > DASZRZ01. The sequence continues at coordinate 2,484 of JBFXAV010000414.1, forward strand.
GATCTACCCTGGAGTTCTGGTCGCTCACAAACTCCTGCTCGCGGTTGCGGTCGGGCTTTTCGCCGTCACTGGTCATGAAATCGCGAAAGCGAGAGCGCAGGTTCCCTGCCATGTGCTTCATGATTACGGCGATGCTGTTGGCCTCGGGGTCGATCGCGCGGAAAAGTTCCTCATCGGAGATTTGTGCAATTGCGCCTTCAACCAGCCGCTTGTATCCACGAAACTGTCGCCGTACTTCTTCGAGATAGTGTGTTCCAAGGCTTTCCATCAGGGTTCCTCCCTGCGTGCAAGCAAATAACAAGTTTCAGGTCAATTCATTGAGCCGCATCCACTGCGGAAATCAGGAATATCGTCGTTGGTGTCGAAGAGTGTAGGCGGCGGAACTTGCAGACTCTCCGCGAGCGACCGGTTCAGTTGTTCCATATCGATGCGTGCCCAGCCAACACTGCTTAGCTCGATGGTTCCGTCAGAAGAAACGAAGAAGACAGTGGGTACATGCGTAATTCCATAGGCACTGGATACCGGGAAAGTGTCTGGCGGGTCGAGCAGGAACGGGAAGGTTACACCGAAGGCGGCGGCGAAAAGCTCTGCTTCTGACGCAGGACCCTGGCATATCCCGACGATGTTTGCCTTGCCGTTCATTGCGCAAAACATCTTCTCCAAATAGGGAAAAGCGAACTGGCAGGTGGGGCAGGAGACCTTCAGGAATGCGAGCACTACAGGGCCATCCTCCAAGCTTTCAGCCAGCGAGAAATTTCGGCCCAATGTATCAGAAAGCGAGAACTCCGGCGCCTGTGTACCTTCAGTGAGTGCTGGCATTCAGCGTCCCTTCATTCGCTGGGTCTGAAAAAACGCGCCGCAGGATCTTTCTTGCCAAACCGGTCAGCGGAAGCTGCAAGGCATGTTCCCGGCTAAACCAGTTTGCATCGACGGACTGCCGTGTGCGACGTGGGGGGCGGCCCGCTAGCGTTCGGCTTCGAACAACCGAAACCCGATAAGTAGTCTGCATGATGGCATGGCGGACCACAA
>JBFXAV010000415.1:0-3501 GCA_050183935.1 Candidatus Korobacteraceae bacterium
CGACAACTTTTTCCGCCTCGTCCACTTGATTGTTCATGATCAACATGGAGGCGTAATTCTGCGACACCCGGTGATTGTCCGGGTGTTCTTTGAAGAGGCTTGCATACTCCTGCAATGCCTTATCGCGCTGGCCGGTTGCGGTATAGAAATCCGCCAATACGGGATAACCGTCTGCATTGTCCTTGAAGTCCGACTTAGCCTGCTTCATCACCTGCTCGGCTTCCTCGGGACGCTGCCGAACTACTAGAAAGCGGGCCAGGGCAACACGCGCCATGATGTTCGCGCTTTCTACGCTGATGGCCTTGCGCAGGGCCGCTTCAGCTTCCGGCAAGCGCTGCCTTTGCTCCTGCAATGTAGCCAGAGACAGATACGGAGCAGCCTGATTCTGCGAAAGCTCAATGGCGGTCTTGAGCTCGGTTTCTGAGGCGTCATACTCGCGCATGTTGGCATAAATCAACGCGAGATTGTGGTGGAGTTGCCAGCGCTTGGGGTCAAGCTCGACCGCCTTCAGCATGTGAGTTTTGGCTTCGTCGTGGCGTTGCTGGGCTGCGGCTATGTTGGCTGCAAGCGCATGGGCGTCCGCGTTGTTTGGGTCCTTCTCAAGCACTAGCTCGGCGCGCTTTTGCGCCTCATCCAACTGGCGCGCTCCCAGCATGAGGTTGCCGTAGTCGAGCTGCGCGCGCACGTGGTCCGGTTGAATCTCCACAATCCGGTTCAGCTCACCAAACGCCCGCTGGACATCTCCAATGCGGATGTAGGTTTCGGCAAGGCGGTACCGGGCATCCACGTAGTTGGAATCCACCTGCACGGCGTTCGCGAACTGAATGGCGGCCTCGCGGTATTTCTCCGCCTCAAAGTACTCATTGCCGCTCTTGAAATATTCCTGCTTCTGGACGTTCGGGTCGCGCGAGCAGGCGACAGCGGAAAGCAGGAGAACGATGGCCAATACAACCGCGGTATTCGTTATGCGCTTCATTCGAAAAACTCCCAGGAACCCACGGCCGCGGCGGATCGAGATGCCGCCCGTCCCGCGAAAGGGGTCCGTAGAACTTGTGATCATTGGGGTACCACCTCTGCAAGTGCAGGCATGAGGGCCTGCGCAAATTCAACCGCGCGCTGCTGCGCGGACTCGGTGGTTTCATTGCGGTTCATTGAGGTCACAATGCGAATCAGGCTGCCGTCCGAACGGTTCAGTAGCATGGCATCCCTGACGAGATAAAATTTGGCGGAGTACTCGCTGGCGACGGCGCGGCCATGAGCCTGGTACCAGTAGAGGACCAGCTGCCGATCTTCTCCCTTAGCAACTACGTAACGGTTGACCGTTATGCTGTCGCCATCCTTCGGAATGGAAATCTGTGCGCTTTCGATGGGACTCCAGCCAGATCCAGGCAGGCAATTCTTGGGCGAGTGAATGGTCACTCCCACACGCTGGCTCGGAAAGTAGGCGACAAACATGTCCACTGGCGCAGCCTGCTGCGGGCTGCGATATAGGCGCTGAAGGAACTCTCCCTTGCCGAGCACGTCCCGGGTTTCGTCTGGAATTGGAACTTCCGTCCCGTGCCAGCCGGCTATTTCCACCGGAAGCAACGCCAGGCCTCGATAGGGCACCAGTGTTTCAGGCTGGCGGCGAGCCTGAAGAAACATCGCCACTCCGCCCAGCAGAACCAGAACGGCCACAAAACGCGCCTTTGCCACTACGCCCATTGTGACCTCCGGGTAGCCAGATTTGCGCCAAACCGCAGCGCGGCATGCACCGCCATCAGCAGGCCCATGGCAATCATGAAAACCACCCACCCCGAGAACCCGTGGAAGAATCCGAGGGCCTTATCCGGATCCCAGTACTCCACCAGCACACCAGTTCCCACGATTCTTGCCGCGTTGGCGGCTACGGCAAGGGGAACCGAAGCAGCGGCGATGGCCAACCGCATCCAGGAAGATTGCTCAAGCAAAAAGCCGTATATGATCGCCACCACTCCCAGCGAGATTAGAGAGCGGATGCCGCTGCACGCTTCCGCGACCTCCAACGGCATTACGGGCAGACGCAGAATGTTTCCTTCAAGCAGTACGGGAACACCGATGGCATTGAGCGAATCCTTCGCCAACTGAGAAGCCACTAACTGGAGCGAGAACGTAACCTGGTTGAAAATGATCGACGGCGGCGGAATCATCAAGAACAAGAAGGCCCAAGGAAACAATATTTTACGAAACATCGGCCAGCCGAAGAATTGAACGACCAGACCTCCCAGCACAATGACCAGTGAGAAGCGCGACAGAAATAACTCCGCGCCCAAATTCCCCACAATCAGCATCGAAAGCCCGCTGGCAACGGCCACTAAGCCTGACCAGGAGGGCTGGGCGGGAACAGTTTCCAAATCCGCCCGGCGCTGCCAAAGCAAGTAGAGAGAAAAGAGCGGGACAACAAAGCCATGGGAGGCGTCGTCGTCGTACCACCAGTCGCGCACCAGGGCAGCGACTACATCGTAATAGCAGAGCCCTAGAAAAAGAAACACGAGCGCCGGTTGCCACCAGCTATATGGGGCAGGCTGACGAGGGGGCTCCGAGGGGACCCTAACTTCTGCTTCAAGGACTGTGCTCATACGACCGAAAGTCAGCCTAAAAGAACAAAGTTTGCAAAGCAATTCCTATTCATTTCAGAAGGCAAACCAAAGTTTTTCACAGGTGCGTACATTTTCGCCCAGATCGGGCTAGACTGTGGACCGCAGAGCCGCCTCTCTCCCGGAGTAGCGCGCAAGCGGATGAGGGAAATGTTTTTCCCTTGCAGAAGAACTCCGGGTAGATAGCAAAAAAAGCTTTGCAAACCAATGAAAAATAGGTGAATTCCTCCACACTTTGTGCTTCAATCGCGAACTAGCGAGGCCACATTTGTCGTGTCGGAGGGAAAAAGATTTCGCTAATTTCCCGGCTTCCTACCTCCCCAAGGTCGGCCCAAAGGGCATAAGTATCCTGAAAACAGACGATTACCTGTTCCTGTTCTTTGCAATATTTTGGCAATCAGCATGCACTTAAGAGCAATCAGGTCCGTTTCTGTCCTTAACAACTCCGATGTTCCGATGACGGCAATGCCAACCGAAACCGCTGAAGTGTGGCCGCTGGGAGTCGCCCCCGCGTTGGGAAGCCACGATTTTGTTCCCAGCGTGAGTCCGGCGATGCGAGCTCTGGAGCAGGTGATCGCCGACATTGCACCGACGGATGTGCCGGTCTTGCTGCTGGGAGAGAGTGGTTCGGGCAAAGGGGTTCTGGCGCGGCAGATTCACCGCTTGTCGTTGCGGCACGGCGCGCCGTTCCTGAGCCTGTCGTCTCGGCGGCTCTTATTCAAGCGAGGAAACGGCAACGCGCCGGCAGAAGAATGGCTGCAGCCCATTTTCGGTGGCGGCACGATTTTTATCGACGAAGTAGGCGACCTATCTTTGGAAGTCCAGACTACGGTGCTGGATGTGATCTCCAGCACGGAAAGGCCGGCCACGGCACGCTTAATATGCG
>JBFXAV010000416.1:0-3501 GCA_050183935.1 Candidatus Korobacteraceae bacterium
AAGACATTGGAGGTATACACAATGAACGGATCCTGGCTGATGGCAAGGATGGCAGGAATGGAGTCGGCGGCGAACAGCACGTCCGTGCTCTCCACCACCAGCAGCACCACGAACAGCGGCGTGAGATAGCGGCGGCCCTCACGCACCACCATGAAGCTGGAACCTTCATAGTCCCTGGTGACCGGAAACTTGCGGCGCACAAGCTGGAGAATAGGGTTCTTCTCCGGGTGGACCTCCGCCTCTTCCCCTCCCCACATTTTGATGCCGGTGTACACCAGGAACGCACCGAAGATGTAGACGACCCAATGAAAGCGCTGAATGAGCGCTACTCCGGCAAATATGAAGGTGGCGCGCATCACGAGCGCGCCGATGATGCCCCAGAACAGCACCTTGTACTGGTACTCGCGCGGCACGCGGAAGTACCCGAAGATCATCAGAAAGACAAACAGGTTATCGACGCTGAGTGACTCTTCGATGAGGTAGCCGGCATAGAATTCCAGGGCCTTGGCTGCGCCCAGCCACCACCAGACGAAACCTCCGAACGCCACGCCCAGTCCGACCCAGAAGGCAGACCAGCGGAGAGCATCCTTGACCCCAACCACCTTGGACTTGCGGTGAAATACCACCAGGTCCAACACCAGCAGACTGATGATGGCGACGTTGAAGATAATCCAGAACAACGCGCGGTTGTCGTCCATGCCGTGGCCTTACCCCGGTAAAGGGCCATTCTAGCTGAATGGCTGCGGGAGGCGTGCAACAGGAACGGGCTCCTCATATGCGCGGCAATGGCAAAGAAGGCTGGTAACCGGATGGTCTTCGCTATATGTTTGGATCGCAGGAAAAGTACATCCGAAATTTCCGCGATATTCAACCAGCCGCTTGCCAGAAGGTTTCTAAAGGTCTGGATGCGAGTTCAAATACTCGCGGGCTTTCTCTGCGATTTGGCGCTCGGTGGGATAGGTAAGTAACCGCGGCGCATCCTCAAGCGGAGCCCACTGTGTGGACTGGACCTCCTGCCGCATTTCCTCCGCGATGTCACCCAGACTGCCGGACTGATATCGGAACAGATAGAAGCTGACGATCTTGAACACCCGCTCGCGGTCTCCCCAGGAGCGCACATAGAAATACTTGATGTCGCCAAGTTTCGTGACCGAGGCTGCTTCCAAACCGGTTTCTTCCCTCACCTCGCGCTGCGCGGCGTGCTGCGGAGATTCGTTCGGCTCCACTAAACCCTTGGGTAATGCCCAAATGACCTTCTGCCCGCTCTTCTTATTTCCCGACTTTTTCGCCACACTCTTTTCGGCGCCTGTTGCTGAGGCCCCGGCGGGCGAGCGCCCCGCAGGCTCAATGAGGGCTACATGCCAGCGTCCCCGCATGCGGCGAACGACCACGCCTCCGGCGGAGAATTCGCGCGTCACGCTGCCCCCAGCCACAGGCGTTGATCAAGAAACAAACATTCTTCCTGCCCGGTTACCTGTGTAATTACGGCACTGGCCGGTTGTACAGCCGGATTGGCGCGCGCTTTCTGTATCATGAACTCAACGCGGGGCATCTATACCTTACAAGTGAATTGTAGCCGTTCGCTTCCTAGTCAGAAGCGGCGGTCGCTGGAAGCGTGATTGGCGGGGCAGCCTTCAGGGGGCGAACCCAGATGATTCGCAGACTTGTCCATTCGGTGCGGGCTTTTCGTCGCGAGTTCGGGCGCGGCCCCGGTACGGTTGCGCAGGCGCCTCCGGCGATTGGGCTGGCGCTCGGCGGAGGCTTTGCCCGTGGGCTGGCCCACATTGGCGTGCTCAAGGTCCTGGAAGAGGAAAATATTCCCATTCAGTTTGTAGGCGGTACCAGCGTAGGCGCCATCATCGGCGCTGCCTATTGCAGCGGCATCTCGGCAAAGGAAATGGAAGAGATCGCCACCCTAGTGCGCTTCCGCGACTTTGCCCGCTGGACGCTTTCCCGCCTCGGTTTCGCCAGCAACGACCGCATGCGTACTTTTCTGGAAAAGACTCTCAAGGTTTCTACTTTTGAAGAGCTGCGCATTCCTCTGGCCGTCACTGCCACGGACTTCGTGACCGGGGACGCGGTGGTGTTCCGCTCCGGGCCGCTGGTTGACCCTGTGCGCGCCAGTTGCGCATACCCCGGAATCTTCCTTCCCGTGGAGATGGATGACAGGCTGCTCGTGGATGGCATGCTGGCGCACGGTGTTCCTACTATCCCAGTACGGGAAATGGGGGCCACGCGTGTGATCGCCGTTTACCTGAATTCGCAGTGGGGCAACCTGCGAGGACCGCGTCATGTGTTCGACGTAATCGGCCAGTGTTTCTCGATTGCGCAGCAGAAAATGTGCGGACCGTGGCAGGCGGCGGCCGACCTGGTGCTTACCCCGGACGTGCGCGGCTTCAGCTACGACAGCTTTGAGCGCGCAGCGGAACTTCGCCAGGCCGGGGAGGACGTGACCCGCCGAGCACTGCCTGCCATCCGCGAGTGGTTGCAGATTCCTGTCGAGCAAACCAAACCGGCAGTGAAGCCCGCGCCTGCTGAGGTCTCGCCGGCGTAATAGATCTCTTCAGGACGCCTGCTTTCAGTGCCCAAGAAAAAGAGTCGCTTTTGGACTAAGCCGCGCAAGCACGAACCAATGCTTCGCGTTTACGCGTGGTTAGCTTTCGCCATCCTCGGGGCTCTGGTTACCGGTGGATGGTACTCCGTCGCATTCCTCGCGGCGGTAGCACTGGGTGGAGGAATCGCATTCCTACTACGTTGGTCGCGTGGTGGAAATTTGTAGGTCTGTTTCGCTTGCCTGTAGGCTCCCCGCTGGTTTAACGTAGATTTTCTGCTTCTAATGAAGCAAACCGGTGTATCCGAGGTGAAACTCCAGGCGCTCTCCCTGAAGTGCAGGCCGTGAACAAAGTCGGCAGTTCCCTCCGTGTGAGTTTGCGCTTTCATGAATCCGTTCCGGCCAGGAGAGTGCGCGCGTGCGCTGCCGGACAAGGAACCCATATGAGCATGCCAGTAATCGATAAGACTGAACAGTTGCAGGAAATCGCGCGCAAGATGCGCATTGACATCGTAGAGATGATTGGCGCCGCCGCCAGCGGCCATCCGGGCGGGTCCCTGTCTTCCGTGGAACTGATCACTGCGCTCTACTTCAACGTGATGCGGCACGATCCTAAGAATCCGCACTGGGCGGACCGGGACCGCTTCATCTTGTCGAAGGGCCACGGCTGCCCCACGCTTTACGCAGCGCTGGCTGCGGCGGGGTACATTGACCATGCGCTGCTGCCCACGTTCCGCAAGCTGGACTCCCCTCTTCAGGGGCATCCTGACCGGCGGATGCTGCCGATCCTGGAGGCGTCCACAGGATCACTCGGGCAGGGACCGTCCATCGGCATTGGAATTTCGCTGGCAGCCCGCCAGGACAAGCGCGACTTCCATACGTTCGTGATGGTGGGTGACGGCGAAATCCAGGAAGGACAGGTGTGGGAGGCGCTGATGTTTGCCGGCTAC
>JBFXAV010000417.1:0-3481 GCA_050183935.1 Candidatus Korobacteraceae bacterium
GTCCAGCGACCGCTCCACGCGCGAGTTAACCGAGTACGCAGATAAAGTGATCCGACCGCAGTTGGAGCGCTCTGCGGGTGTAGGCGAGGTGGAGATCGCAGGAGGATTCGAGCGAGCAATCAACGTCTGGCTGGACCCGGATCGGCTGCGAGCTTATGGCATTCCCATCACCCAGGTGCGCGATGCGGTTGCACAGCAGAACAGCGAGATTCCCGGAGGAAACATCACCTTCGGAAACCGCGAAGAGAGCATGCGGACGCTGGGCCGCATTCGCACTCCGCAGGATTTTGCTGACGTCGTAGTCAGCAACAGGGGCAACTTTCCGGTAAAAGTACGGGACGTTGGCAGAGTTGAAGACGGCACCAAGGAGATTCGCAGCCTCTCCTGGCTGAATGGCAAACCCACTGTGGTGCTGCAAATTCGCCGGCAGTCCGGAGCGAACACGATCTCAGTAATCGAGGGGATCAAAGCAAGACTTCCACAGGTTACCGCACTATTGCCTCCGGACGTTCAGCTTCAGGTGATTCGGGATCAGTCCTCCTACATCTACGCGGCCCTGCATGAAATCAACCTGCACCTGATTCTCGGCAGCATTTTCGCAGCGATGGTCGTGATGGCGTTCATGCGCAGCTGGCGTTCCACCCTGATCGCAGCGGTGGCTATTCCCTGCTCGTTGATCGCCACCTTCGGAATGATGTGGCTGCTGGACTTTACGCTCAACAGCGTAACCATGCTCGCTCTGGTGCTGATGGTCGGCATCGTGATCGACGATGCCATTGTAGTGCTGGAGAACATCTACCGCTTTGTGGAGGAGAAAAAACTGACGGCGCGCGAAGCCGCACGCCAAGCCACGGCGGAAATTGCGCTCCCAGTGCTGGCCACCACGCTAAGCCTCGTCGTCATCTTCATTCCGGTATCGTTCATGTCCAGCATCTCGGGCAGGTTCCTCTATCAGTTCGGTATTACGGCAGCAGTAGCCGTCCTGGTAAGCCTGCTGGTTTCCTTCACGCTGACGCCCATGATGGCATCACGCATCCTGCGCACGGATGAAGCTGAAGGTCACGCGCATACCACGGGATCCAAGTCTGGGTTCTATGCGCATCTGGACCGCAGCTATACACGAGCGCTCGAATTTGCACTGGCACACCGAATGGGGTTTGCGGTAGCAGGTTGCCTGATTGTGCTCTCCGCCATTCCGCTTTACCTGATGCTTCCGCAGGAGTTTCTGCCCGGTGGCGCTGATGAATCCGAGTTCCGCGTTCAGATCACCACTCCCCAGGCGGCGAGCGTGGAGGCTACCAGCGCGGTGACCCGGCAGATCGATGCGGAAATCCGGAAGATGCCTGGCGTGCAAGCCACACTTGCTACCGTGGGCGGCGGGTCGGGACAAGGGTTACCGGGAGCCAACTCGGGCGGAGTACACGTAAACATGCTGCCGCATGAGGAGCGCACCTTCTCCATTGGCCGGCTGCTGAGTTCGACGCTGCGAGCTGATCCCATGGCTGCCTTCCGTGGAAATATCAGCCAGCGCGAACTGATGCAGCAGGTCCGCAGTGCGCTGCGCAAGTATCCTTCCCTGGAAGTGAGTGTTCGCAGCTATCCGGCATTCAACATCGCTGGGCCGGCTGTAGACATTGACTTCACCATCACCGGTCCTGATATCAGAAAACTTTCCGAATACACAGAGAATCTGGTGGCGCGCTCGCGGGACATAGGACTGGTGGACTCAGAAGCAACCATCAAGCTCGACAAGCCTGAAACGCGCGTGGAAATCGACCGGGAACGTGCTGCCGACCTCGGAGTTTCGATCAACGATGTTGCTTTGGGCCTGCGCCTGATGGTAGGAGGCGACGAGGAGGTCACGCGATACTACGACCCCTCCGTAAACGAGCACTACGATGTCCAACTGCGCCTCGAAGAGGGCTGGCGCAGCCGTCCCATGGATATCCCGCAATTGTCGGTACCTGGCCGGGGCCAGGTGCCGGTTGCCCTGAGCAACCTCGTCACGCTCGACCAGGGGCCATCCATGTCTCGAATTGACCGCCTTGACCGGCAGCGTGCGGCTTCCTTCCGCGCCAATGTAGGTCCGGGTTACGCCATGGCTGACCGCCTGGCTATCTTGCGGGAAGAGTTCCAGAAGATGAATCCCGAGGTGGGGTACAGCGCTCACGTTATGGGACGCGGCCGTGAACTGGAAAACACCTTCCGCGAGTTCCTGCTGGCATTCATGCTGTCTGTGGTTTTCATGTACATGATTCTGGCATCGCAGTATGAAAGCCTGAGCCAGCCGGCGATCATCTTGCTTTCTCTGCCGCTTTCAGCTCCGTTTGCCTTCCTTTCACTGTGGCTGACCGGTCTTACATTGAACCTGTACTCTATGCTGGGCATGTTGGTGCTGTTCGGTGTGGTCAAGAAGAATGCAATTCTCCAGATCGACCACACGAACAACCTGCTGCGCAAAGGCATGCCGGAGCATGAGGCCATCATTCAGGCGAACCGCGACCGGCTGCGGCCGATTCTGATGACCACGTTGTCTCTGGTTGCGGGCATGATTCCGCTGGCTGTCGGCACTGGGCCGGGCGCTGAGGAGCGGCGCGCCATATCAATTATCGTCATCGGCGGACAGAGCCTGGCGCTGGTGCTTACCCTGCTTATGACACCAGTTGCCTACTCGCTCACGCGGCAGGCTGAGGGTGTTCTGGCGGCAAAGCGTCCGCGCTGGGCGGAGGCGATGGGCTCGGCTGGCGAGCAACTGCGCGGCGCGCTGCTGCGACGAGAACGCCAGGAAGTTCACGATCCTAGTCACACCGACTAGGTGTTGTATCTTTAGTTGTTTTTTTAAGGTCGCATGGCCATTCGCACATTCTGCGACGGTGCTCTCTGATCGTGAACTCAACCAGCCATAGCCTTCGAGCACTGACCAGTCCGGAATGTCCTGGCAGACCCATGTCCACAGTTTTCTAATGGCGCGGCGGAACGCCGCGACTGGAGGAATCCATGAAGATACCGTACCGTTATCTCATTATCCTGGCGGCTTTCGTGTTCGCCAGTTTTACTCCCGCGGCGGCGCAGTCTGGCGGAGTGAAGGCCTTTACCGGCGCAACTCTCTTCGATGGCACCGGCAAGCCTTCCATCACAGATGCGGTGTTGCTGGTACGCAATGGCAAGGTAGAGGCGGTAGGCCGGTCGAATGAGGTCTCAGTGCCTCGTGGGACGCAGAGAACAGACTTGAAGGGAAAGTACGTCATTCCCGGAATGATCTCTACGCACGTGCATGTCTCCGACGTGCAGGGAACCAAGCCCAGAGCCTACACGGAAGAGAACACCATGCGCCAGCTTGGGGTGTTCGCGCGCTATGGCATGACCTCCGTCTGGAGTCTGGGAGGCGAACAGGAGCCCGCGTTCAAGGCGCGCGCGGAGCAGAGCACGGCGTCGCTGGATCGCGCTCGCCTCTTTCTTTCGGGCGAAATCATTGTGGCCA
>JBFXAV010000418.1:0-3480 GCA_050183935.1 Candidatus Korobacteraceae bacterium
CGCCTGCGCCTCGGAAATTTCAATGTCCTTATCGAACTGCTCGCGGCCGATGCCGATGGTATGCACCGGAATGCGGTGTCGGCGAATCTCGCTCATGCTCGCCAGATCGATGCCGCCGACATTCTCAGCGCCATCGCTCATCAGGACCACGGCGCCAATCGGCAGGCTGGCGGCCTCGGCCAGGACCTGCTTTAGACTTTCCCCGATGCGGGTGGCGTTTCCGTCAGCACTGCCTTGGCCAGCCTTGTCAATGCGCTCGGCGGCATCGCTCATGCGGTAAAGCCTGACTTGAAACTTCTGCTCTAAGGCGCTTAATAGCCCGGAGTTCAGCACCTCTAAAGCCTGATCTCGGCGGGTCTGTTTGCCCTCCATCAGGGACATGCTGCGAGAGTCGTCGAGCACCACGGAAACAATGTTCTGCTGCGGCGTAAGCGTGGAGACGCTGATGGCTGGCTGCCAGAGAAGGAGTAGCATCACGGCCACCATGGCAGTCTGAAGAATCCAAAGGACCGCGGTTCGCGCCGGCGTCATGCTGCTGACGCGACCGGCGGACCTCCACCAGGTGATGTACGCGAGAACGGCGGCTGCCACCAGAATGGCTACAACCAGCACCCACGCAGGCCAGCGGCCCAACAGCGCGAAGCTGCTGCGTGCGAACACCGCCGGCGAATACTTAAAGAAAAACTCGAACATCTGGGTCGTCGCGTCAGTGGGTCATCGAGTAGATGATGTAGTTAATACCAATACGATACGCCAGAGAAGCGAACTTCTCCGGATAGCGCGGTTCATCGGCCCACTCCCAGGCATCGCCGATGTCCATGTTGTGACAGATCGCCACCATCAGGCGGCCATCGTCGTCGTAAATGCCCTTCCACTCCGGGTTGACGCCATCCCGCTCGTAGGTTCGACCGTGGTAGATGTAGGCGACCACGGGAATCTGAAAGCGTTCCTCCAGATCGTAAATGGTGTGAAAAATGGGGTCACTGTCCGGAATATCCACCATGGGACGATCGGGGAAGACGCGGCGCATGCTGGCTGCGAAGATCTCCCACTCCATGCTCCCGTGGAAGTCGTCCGTCATCAGAAACCCACCGCGCAGCAGATAGTCTCTGAGCTTAGCTGCCTGTTCCTCATCGAGTTCCCAGTGCCCGACTTCAACGGCGTAGATCCAGGGGTAGTCATAGATCTCGTCGCCATCCAGATCCACCACCTGCTCTACGGAGCGAGTGTGCAGGCGGGTAAGCCGACGCACGCCCTGTACGAACTGGCGCTCGGCTTTAGGGTAGTCGGTTGCCCAATTGGAGAGCCGGTAGTAGCCGCCGCCGAGCGAGGGATAACGCAGGCGGGCGAAGGCAAACTCTGTTTTTTCATGAGCATCGGGAGGAAGCGGCAGGTCTTCTTCCTCACTGAATCGATTGAACCGGCGTTGAAACGCAAGGGCGGCGCTGAGAAAAGACAATACGAGCAGCGCAACAATCACGAAGCGGCGGAGGCGCATGGGGAAGCCTCAAGCAGTACTAAGGATAGCACAAGAAATCTGCTGCTCTTCGGGAAAGCCTGAGGCCAGCCGGTTGGAAAACAGCAACTCAAGTGCGATGCAGTGTGCAAGAGTTTGCGTTGCCGGATACGCTGCGAACATCACGGAATGAAGCAGCCAAGATGAGCAGAAATTCCGCTTTAGCGCAGAAAAAAGCCCCGGACGAGGCGTCCGGGGCCACGTAAACTCTGGCGCCGCCGCTACATCTTGCGGACGGCAACCTCCTCCGGCGGCGCGGAGATGTGGCTGAGGGCTCCGTTGCGTTGGGTGTAGGCGTTGCCGACATATTGCAGAAGCATGCGCTGCGTATTGAAAAACGATCCATTCAGCGCAATGGAAGATCGCATGACTTCCGTATAGCGCTGCGGGCGTCCGTAAAACATAGGAACGATCTCGCGCTCGAGTTTTTCATACAGGTTGGAAACTTCCAGAGTTGCATCCCCGGTGAAAGCATGGTCGCCGATGCTCCAGCCGGTGACGCCTTCAATGTGTCCTTCCACCCACCAGCCATCAAGCACGCTGAAGCTGGGTACGCCGTTGATAGCTGCCTTCATTCCACTGGTGCCGGAAGCCTCCTGCGGGCGCAGGGGATTGTTGAGCCAGAGATCGACTCCGCTGGTGATCAGGCGGCCCCAGTTCATGTCGTAGTTTTCGACATACACGGTGCGGATGGAGTCCCCCACACGCGAGGCGCCGGCAAACACATTGCGGATCAGGTCCTTGCCGCCTTCATCGCGGGGATGCGCCTTGCCGCCGTACACCAACTGGATTGGCCCAATATTGCGGGAAATGGCCTTGAGACGCTCGGGATCATGAAACAGCAGGTCAGCACGTTTGTAGGTGCTGGCCCGCCGGGCAAACCCGATGGTCAGTATCTGGGGATCGAGTTGCACTCCCTGCCGTCGCTGAATCTCCTCGAACAGCTCCTGCTTGGCGCGCATGTGGGTCTGCCGAATTTGCTCCAGCGGAATGCTGATGGCGTAGCGCAGATAGTTGTTGTCATTGCGCCATGCGGGAATGTGATTATCGAAGAGTTCCTGGAAGGGAGTGGACGTCCACGTAACGGCGTGGACGCCGTTGGTGATGGCGTTGATGGCATAGTTGGGGAACATGCCACGAGAAACCTCACCGTGACGCATTGCCACTCCGTTGACGTAGCCGGAGAAGCGCAGCGCCAGGTATGTCATGTTCAGCATGTCGCCGTGCCATGCTTCGGTTTCATCGAGAAGCGCGATGGATTCCGCTCCCAGCACCTGCTCGGCCAGCTTACGGGAAAACTGATCGTGACCGGCAGGAACCGGCGTGTGCGTCGTGAAGATGCACATGCGACGGACGCCATCGATATCAAGCTGCTTTACGCGTCCGGCGAAACTCTGCGCAAGACGACGCTCCATGAGCGTAAGCGCCAGCAGCGCCGAGTGGCCTTCGTTCATGTGGTAAACGTCGATTCCCAAACTCAGCTTGCGCAGCATCTCCAGGCCGCCGAATCCCAGCACAACCTCCTGGCAGAGGCGGTAGCGCTGGTCACCGCCGTAGAGGTAGTCGGTGATGCTTCGGTCGTAGGGCGAATTTCCCGGGACATCGGTGTCGAGCAGGTAGACGGGGACGGTGTCGCCGTTATACCCGAGAATGGTGTACTTCCAGGCACGGACGATCACCGGACGGCCTTCCACTGTGACGGTCACCCGCCCAGGCATTTCTTCCAAGGTGCTCTCAGGAGACCACTCCTGCGGCTGCTCGCTCTGGTTGCCGGTGCGGTCGAGTTGCTGGCGAAAGTAGCCCTTGCGGTACAGGAGCGTAACCGCTGCCAGAGGAATGCCCAGATCGGCCGCCGAGCGCAGCGTATCGCCAGCGAGTACCCCGAGACCTCCGCTGTAGGTGGGCATGTCTTGCGCCAGGGCAATTTCCATCGAAAAGTATGCGACCTTCGGAAGGTTCAGGCT
>JBFXAV010000419.1:0-3463 GCA_050183935.1 Candidatus Korobacteraceae bacterium
GCTTCGTTCCTGATCACCACGCCCGAAGGCCATATTCTGATCAACAGCAGCCTGGAAAGCTCTGTGCCGCTCATCCAAGCAAGCGTGGAGAAGCTAGGGTTCCGCTTCCAGGATGTGAAGATTCTGCTGATCAGCCATGCCCACTGGGACCACAACGCCGGCAGTGCTGCAATCAAGAAGATCACAGGTGCGCAATACATGGTGATGCAGCAGGATGCCGCCGAAGTAGAAGCTGGCGGCAAAGGGAACTTCCAATATGGAAATTCGCCGGACACCCTGTATCCGGCAACAAAAGTTGACCGTGTTCTACACGATGGTGACGAGGTGAAGCTCGGCGGGACAACGCTGACGGCTCACCTGACTCCCGGGCACACCAAGGGATGCACCACCTGGAGTATGCAGGTGCGGGAAAACGGCAAGAGCTACCGTGCCGTGATTATCGGCAGCCCAAACGTAAACGCCGGCTACAAATTGGTAAACAACCCGCAATACCCGGAGATCGCAAAAGACTTCGAGCGCACCTTCCGCGTGCTGAAGAATTTACGCGCTGAGGTCTTTCTGGGAGCCCACGGAAATTACTACGGCATGGAAGCCAAAGTGGCGCGCATGCAAAAGGGAGGCGCGAATCCTTTTATAGACCCCGAAGGTTATCAACGATACGTTGCTGAGCGGGAACAAGCATTTCGCAAAGAGATGGAAAAGCAGCAAACAATGCAGAAGTAAACAGAACAGGCCCGGTCTCGGAGTCCACCGTGCCTTCGCCGTAAAGACTATTCCTGGTTGATGCGGATTACCTGCCAGGCTACAGAAAATGTATCGAAATCAGAACCGGCTCGCGCACTCACACCGTTGCCGTATCCGAATTTTAGCGATTGTCGTTGGCCAATCGGAAGCGAGAAGGTCGCTCCGATGCGTGTGCTGTTCTGGCGCAAAGACTTAGGGCCGCCATCGACGCTCGAAGCCCCTCCTCCGTACCATGTCGAATCGAACGCCAGCCACAACCCGCGTCGGATCGTGTAACTGACGTGTGCCTGGACCGTCCGGAGCGAATCTTGCTTGCGAACTGAGTCGCCCGGGAAAACCGCGTTGTTAGTTTCAAAAAACCACGCGCCCAGGTAGGCATCAATGTCGAAGCGCTTCAGCGGAATAGACAATCCGACCTCAGGCTTGACCGCCCAGCGATTTGTTCCGATGTTGATGAGCTTAGTCCGACTGTATTGTCCCGTGGGAGCATGGACGGTCACGCTCGTACCCACAATCCAGCGACGTCTACGTTTTGCGAATTCCTGCGGCGAGAGTGCCGGACTTCCATGAAGGTTGATCGCAAATCTAGTCTGCAGATTTGCAAGCCCCGACCTCCTGATTTCGGAGCGCGCTTCTCCAACGCTGCCTTCCGCCTTTCCCCACACGTACGGCAGGGCGGCGGTGACCAGAGCCTGTCGCCCCAGCAGCCCTATGCTTCCTCCCACTCCTACCGCCGGCGTATTGAGACGGGCCTCCGCATCTGTAATCGGTATTGTTGGATCGAACACGATTTGCCCGCCCGTTCGCCCATAGACGAGAACAAGAAACTGTGTGCCTACGGGTGAGGCGGAGTATGCACGAGGTTCCAGGTCCTGTGCTCCCGCCCGCACGCAAAGCAGCACTAGGGCTATCGCGGGGAACGCCCTTCGGCCCACTTCCAACCATTGTGCCGATTTCAACGCAATTACAGGACGGACGGTCGGCAAATTCATGTCCCCTGGCGCAGCCAGCATTCTCATTGGGCTATTATCAGGATGCCGGGCCAGCCAAGTTCCCGTTGCGCGGCAATCTAGATGTTCTCAATCAAAAATTGGAGAGGCGCCTTCACAACACTGTCAAAAATCAGAGTACCCAGCCACCGACAAAGGGAACGCCAGTTAGTTGGCTGCGCTCTTTAACAGTCGCGCGGGGACGGCGGTCGCGGGAGGCTTTTCGGCACACTTTTGGGTCACGGATAACGATAGCGGGGATCGATCTGCCGCACATTAGAAAGAGCTGATAGGGTATCCCTCCATCCCTGACGATGCGGTATGTTCCCCATACCCGAACACAAACGGGAGGCGTTCCGTAAGTTGGAGCTGTTCAATCAGTCCCCACAAAAGTCCCCACACTGCTACAATTGGGGACGTCGTAAGTCGTTGTGGGAGAGGTGGCCGAGTGGCTGAAGGCGGCGGTTTGCTAAACCGTTATAGGGTCAAAAGCTCTATCGGGGGTTCGAATCCCCCCCTCTCCGCCAGATTTACTGCACGTCCTAGAGTAGCAATCACTTAGAACTCCCTCACATTACCTGTACATGCGGGATATTCGCTGCGCTCTCACGTTCGAGTTGCATACTGGTTGCATATTCGAGAGATTGCATCGCAAGTAGTGCATCTTCACTAGCGGTTTTGATGTAGCAAGACTGCGTCACTGACACATTCGCGTGCCTCAGGATCGCCTGGATCGTCTTGTCAGGCACTCCCAGGCGGTGCAGATTCGTCGCTAGCCCACGTCGGAAAGCATGCCAACCGTGCCACTGAAGGCCCGCCTGCGCGAAAGCTGGCCGGATTACGTCGTGTGCCAGCCCGTTTAGGCATAGAGGCTTGCCTTTCGTGTTGGGGAAGACAAAACCTCCGCCCGCTAAACCGGCCTTCTCTCGATGCACATTCAACCGCTGTGCAAGTTGAGCGATTACGGGAACGGGGGCTTTGCTAGCCCGAGTCTTGGGTTCCTGGATGTGACATCTCCATACGGATTGAGTCACGCGAATCTGCTTGCCGTCGTAATTTTCCCAGAGCAGTCCACGCAACTCGCTTGACCGCAAACCAGTGAATGCAGCCGTCGCGACAATTGTGGCGGCAGGTTCCGGCAGTACGTTGAGCATGCGCGTGATCTCCTCAAGCGAATAGGCATAGGTGTCACCACCCGGCCTACACTTCGGAAGAACCGTGTCACGGATGGGATTTTCGGAATTGATAATCCCCTGCCGCTTCGCATAGCGGAAAATTCCCGAAAGAAACGCTTTGATATGGGCCATTGTCGTTTGGGAAAGATCATGCTGACGGCGGATATCGCCAAGCAGGTGTTCGCCGTCAACAGTCCTGAAATCCCGCAAAACCGTGGCTCCGTGCTCTTTCAGATAACGCTTCCAAAGATTCAGGTATCCGTGATACGTGCTCGGACGCTTGTGGTCCTTAACAAACGGCAAATAACGCTGTTCCACAAATTGAGCCAACGTCAATACCGCAAGAGGCGAAGCTTTCGTGTCATTCAAAGGCGCAAGAATCTCATCTGCCAGTGCTCGCACCGACTGCTTAGATCGGTATTCGCCACCGAAATCGACCAGCTTACGGCATTTCATTAGCCGGATCGAATTGCCATTTTCGTCGAAATGGTAGTCGTAATAACGCAAGTACCAAGCACTCCCTTTTCGAAAAATGTGACCGTCTTGGTGTCGTCG
>JBFXAV010000420.1:0-3442 GCA_050183935.1 Candidatus Korobacteraceae bacterium
GTCGCCACGCACCCAGGTGAGATTATCAATGAAGGAGAGCGAGTACGGTGTGATAGGCGCTCCGCGGCCGTTGGACGCGCTGTTCTGCCGCAGCAGGCCACCGGGAACGGCGATGCCTGACGACGCGCCTTGCCCGGCGATTCCCGTATTAGCTACGCTGCCGGTTATGTTCAGCGTGATAGCAGACATATCAATGTTGCCCACGTTGGGAGCGCTGCCGATCACACGCGTCAGGGCGCTGTTATAGCCAAATTTTGTTTCGTTGATGATCGTGGGGCTCAGCACGCCCATCACGGAGAAAACTCCGTTCTGGGGAACCGCTCGCACCAACGAGCGCCGCCCGGTTACGCCTTCCGGCTGGTCGTTGGTACCCTGGTCGCGGAAGAAGCGAGTGTAAATCGTCCAGGCATCGTTCACTTTGTAATCGAGACGGACGCTGCCGGCGTTCTCATTGACGTTGTTGTTGGCCTGGAGCTGCAGGATTTCAAAGTCAGCATTGGTGGAGGCTCCGGGGAGTACCACCGCTCCCGGACCGCGGAATGCTGTGGTGCAGAGCTGCGCAACGGCTGCGACCGCCCTGGCGCAAGCAGCGCTGCTCGGCACGGCTTCCACAAAGTTGACGCTGGAGCGAAGGCGGTAGCCCTCATACGAACCAAAGAAGAACAACTTGTTCTTGACGATCGGCCCGCCGAGCGAAGCGCCGAACTGGTTCTGGCGAAGCTTGGACTGGGTTCCGGGAAGGTCGAAGTAGTTACTGGCATCCAACGCATCGTTGCGGATGTACTCGAACGCGGAACCGTGGAAGGAGTTCGAACCCGATTTGGTAACCACGCTGATCTGTCCGCCGGTGCCGGTGCCGTATTCCGCCGGGTAGTTGCTGGACTCCACGCGAAATTCCTGTACGTTTTCCAGACTGGACTGCAAACGGAAGGGCGAGGAGAAGGACGCGTTGATTACGCCGGGCGAAGCATCGAAGATACCGCTGCCTTCCACGCCGTCATAGCGGATCGCATTCTGCTGAACGGAGCGCCCGCTGAACCGAATGTCGCCGAAGGTTCCCGAACCGCTGTTCTGGGAGCCCGGCGCCTGCAGATATAGCTGGGAAAGCTGGCGCCCGTTGATAGGCAGCTCATTGACTTCGCGCTGGCTCACGTTGGCGCCGACGCGCGCGGATGTTGTGTCCACCGTGACCGCGATGGTATCGGTTACATTGACTTCCCGGGTATCTCCGGCCACGCGCAGAGAGAAGGCGTGCTGGAGTTGCTGTCCTACCGCAAGCTGCAACGATACTTGTCCGGTTTGAAACAACTCGGATTCCGCGCGAAGCAGGTACGTGGACGGCTTGAGTGCGGTAAAGAGAAACTGCCCATCACCGCTACTACGCGTGGTGCGCTCCTCGCCTGTGCGCTCGTTGCGGATGGTGACATTCGCTCCGGGGATCGCTCCTCCTGATTCGTCCTGCACTACTCCGGTAACGCGGCCGGAGTCCATCTGGGCAGCGGCGGGAAGGCACAGCAACATGCCCGCAAGCAGCATAAGAATCTTGGGGAAACTACGGGTGCTTCGCATTTTCTCTCCTTCGGCTGCAGGGCGACGCAGCCGGGTCAGTTCGATGGCAATAAGACTGAGGTCTTGAGCGGAAGTTGGCTTGGGACTCATGGGCTGAAAATTGCGATTTGGAGTTCAAATCTGGGTGCAGCGTAACGGCGGATTGTTAATGGGGGGTTGCTTGGAGGTGAAAAGTCGTTAAAACCATTTCCTTGGGGTAGGCTGGCACTCACAATATGCCAGCCTCTTGGCGGCAAGCCGAACTCCCAGTAGTATTTCCCTGCGATGAAAGCCATTCAGATTCAGCAGACCGGCGGGCCGGAAGCCCTTACCCTGGTTGACCTTCCCGCTCCAAAACCGAAACCGAACGAAGCCGTGGTAAAAATTGCGGCCTCGGGCGTGAACTTTATCGATGTCTATTTCCGCGAGGGCCGCTACCCAGCCCCGGTACCTTTTATCGACGGACAGGAAGCGGCGGGCGTCGTAACCGAACTTGGCGATGAGGTGAAGACGCTCAAGCCTGGAGATCGCGTCGCCTACAGCGGCGTGATGGGAAGCTATGCAGACTATGCCGCCGTTCCTTCCGACCGCCTGGTGCGAATTCCGGATGAAGTCAGCGAAAAAGTCGCCGCTGCCGCCATGTTGCAAGGCATGACCGCGCATTACCTGGTGAAGGACACCTACCCCCTGAAGCGCGGGGAAACCGCCTTGATCCACGCCGCAGCCGGGGGTGTGGGATTGCTTTTGGTGCAGCTCGCCAAGAACGCCGGTGCCCGCGTGATTGCTACGGTAGGAACCGAGCAAAAGGCTGAACTAGCTCGTGGAGCAGGGGCGGACGAGGTGATTCTCTACACTCAGCAGGATTTCGAGGCAGAGACGAAGCGCCTCACGGATGGCAAGGGTGTGGACGTGGTTTACGACGGTGTAGGCAAAGATACCTTTGAAAAGGATCTGAATGTCCTTCGCCCGCGCGGATATCTGGTGCTGTTCGGGGCATCGAGTGGCCCAGTTCCGCCGTTTGACCTGATTCGCCTTTCGCAGAAAGGGTCTCTGTTCGTGACGCGACCCACGCTTGCGGCTTACATTGCTACTCGTCAGGAATTAGAACGGCGCGCAGGAGACATTCTGGCCATGATCGCCACGGGAAGGCTGAAAGTGCGTATCGGCAAAGAGTACAGACTGGGGGAGGCCCAGCAGGCGCATCGAGACCTGGAAGGGCGCAAGTCAACCGGGAAGCTGCTCCTGATCCCCTGATGCTGTCGAGCGTACCGCCCCTCAGCGCATCTGCGCGATCGAGTGATTTTCCGAGTTGCGAAGAATTTCGTAGGCTCTCCGCAGACGATCGTGCAGACGCGAAACCTGCTGCGAGGCAAACAGCTGGGTTTCCGTGTCCGAGGTGGTTTCCAGCAGGTGAAGGTACTGCTGGAGTTCCACGGCGTGGTTCTCGGCGCTTTGCTCGAGGTAGGCACGATCAAACGTCATCCCGGAGAGATGCGCCAACCGGGACAACATGGTTTCATAACGGGGATTCTCCTCGACGCCATACTTGCTCTGGATGGTAATACGCTTCTGCTTTGCCAACTCAAACAGCTCTGCATTCAGGCGGGTTCGGTCGTGGGTCACGACAACCGCAAATTCTTTTACATCATGGTTCAGCGCACGGCTGGCGGCCATTTGCGCCAGGTAAAGTTCGAGCCGTCCGTGGTGAAAAGCGTGCGTCAGAAAGTTCTGCAATATTGCATCGGGTTCCGGCGTTGCTTCCGCCCCCCCATCCTCGCCAGCCCGTTCCCTTCCCGTCTGCGCCACAATGCCCGCAACGCAAATCAGCAAACCCAGGATCAGCAACAAAGCCCTTTTTCGGTTCATCCTCTTAGCTATCCCTTTTTCTATGTTA
>JBFXAV010000421.1:0-3432 GCA_050183935.1 Candidatus Korobacteraceae bacterium
TGGAGTAGTTTCATCTTCAACTACGGCCGCAATGAGGTGCGCTCATTTCTGATGTCCAGCGCCATGTATTGGCTGGACATGCACCACGTGGATGGGTTGCGCGTGGACGCCGTCGCCTCCATGCTTTACCTCGATTACTCGCGGAAGGATGGGGAGTGGATTCCGAATGTGTTCGGTGGACGGGAAAACCTGGACGCCATTGACTTTCTGCGGCGCTTCAACTCCGACGTGTACAGCGCGCATGGTGATGTGCAGACCTTCGCGGAGGAGTCCACGGCATGGCCTATGGTCTCCCGCCCGACCTATGTGGGCGGGCTGGGTTTCGGTATGAAGTGGGATATGGGATGGATGCACGACACCCTGCTCTATTTTTCCCGAGACCCGATTCATCGCAAATATACCCACGGAACCATTACCTTCCGCATGCTGTATGCCTTCAACGAGAATTTCGTGCTTCCGCTCTCCCACGATGAAGTGGTCCATGGCAAGGGTTCACTCATAGGCAAGATGCCGGGTGACGAGTGGCAGCGCTTTGCGGGCCTGCGGCTGCTCTACGGTTATATGTGGTCGCAGCCGGGGAAAAAGCTGCTATTCATGGGTGGGGAGTACGGGCAGGTCTCCGAGTGGCGGCATGACTACAGCCTGGAATGGCACGTCTTGCAGTATCCCAACCATAACGGTGTGCAGCGCTTCCTGTCCGACCTGAACCACCGCTATCGCAGCCTGCCGGCGCTCTATGAACGCGACTTCGACAGTGGTGGTTTCGAGTGGATCGACGCCAATGACGCGGACAACAGCGTGCTCTCTTACCTGCGTCATGGCCATCGCCCGGAAGACACCATTCTGTTTGTTGCCAACTTCACTCCCGTAGTGAGGCAGAACTACCGGGTAGGCGTTCCTGACGGCGGCTACTGGGAAGAGATCCTGAACAGCGACGCCAACGAATACTGGGGCAGTGGCCTGGGCAATCTCGGCGGCGTGGATTCCGCGCCGGTTTCGTCGCATGGACGTCCGAACTCGATCACACTCACGCTTCCGCCGCTTTCCGCACTCTTTTTCAAACGGCGAACGTAGCAACCCGGTATTGCCGCTGGGTGCCACCTCGAAGCGGGCGGCAAGTGTTCGCGGAGTTGCCCCGCCCGCAGGACCTAGATTGCACATTCGCGTTTGTCTGCATCCAACCTGTTCATGCACTACCTGGCACTCGCCTGCGACTACGACGGTACCCTTGCAACCCACGGCGTGGTTTCTCCTGAAACGATTGCTGCGCTGGAGCAGGTGCAGCGCTCGGGCCGCAAGCTAATGATGGTGACCGGACGCGAGCTCCGTGATCTGGAGCGCGTGTTTCCCGCATTGGAGATGTTCGATTGCGTGGTGGCGGAAAATGGCGCGCTGCTCTACATCCCCAAGAGCCGCGAGGAACGCTGGCTCTGCGAGGCTCCTCCGCGCGCCTTTGTGGAACGCCTCGCCGAACTTGGCGTGGAGCCGCTTTCCGTGGGTCGTTGCATTGTGGCCACCCGAGAGCCGTACGAAAAACTAGTACTGAAAGCCATTCAGGACCTGGGCCTGGAGCTTCAGGTGATCTTCAACAAAGGCGCCGTTATGGTGCTGCCCTCGGGACTTAATAAAGGCACGGGGCTGGCGCACGCGGCACGCGAATTGGGGCTGTCCCCGCACAACATTGTCGGCATTGGCGATGCCGAAAACGACCACGCATTCCTGAAAGCCTGCGAATGCGGCGTTGCGGTTGGCGACGCAGTAGATACCTTGAAGCAACGCGCGGATGCGGTGATGCGGGGCCATAACAGCGCGGGGGCTCGGGAGCTGATCTCCAGCCTGCTGAACTCGGACCTTGCGGAGTTGGGGATGCCTTCGCAGCGCCACGCCATCCTGATTGGGAAGGACCGCGAGGGGAACGAGGTGAACATGCCCGGCTACGGCGCCTGTGTGCTGGCGGCGGGGCCTTCCGGGAGCGGCAAGTCGACGGCGGTCACCGCATTGGTCGAGCGCTTCCAGCAACGTGCTTACCAGTTTTGCCTTATCGATCCTGAAGGGGACTTCGAGGGCTTTCCGAACGCCATCAGTGTGGGCAACGAGCAGCAGCAACCCAGCATGGAAGAGCTGGCACAGTTGCTGGAGAACTTTGAGGACACCATTGTGAACCTGCTGGGTGTCCCGCTGCCCGACCGGCCGGAGCTTTTTGCGGGCTGCCTGTCGCGGGTTCAGGAGATGCGGGTGCGCACGGGACGTCCGCACTGGCTGGTGCTCGATGAAGTTCACCATCTGCTGCCCAAATCGTGGCGTCCGGCGTCGATTGCACTGCCGCAGGTACTCGAATCGGCCATCATGATTACCGTGCACCCGGATCATGTGTCGCGCGCCGTTCTGGATGCAGTGGACACTGTCCTGGCTGTTGGCGAAAACGCAGAAGAGACGATTGCTGCATTCTGCTCCGCCATCGGGGAGGCGCCGCCCTCCATGCCAGATGGGCTTTCTCCAGAAAAGGGCGAAGTAATCGTGTGGCTGCGTGGAAAGGGCAAGCCGCCCACGCCCGTGCGAGTGGAGCCGGGTACGGCGGAGCGCCGGCGGCATCGCCGCAAATACGCCCAAGGCGACATTCAGGAGAAGAGCTTCTACTTCCGTGGTCCGGAAGGGAAGCTGAACCTGCGCGCACAGAACCTGTCAATGTTCGTTCAAATGGCCGAAGGAGTGGACGAGGATACATGGCTCCACCATCTTCAGCAGAACGACTACTCCACCTGGATTCGCGAGGCCATCAAGGACGCGACGTTGGCCGACGAGGTGCAAAGCATCGAAAATGCGAGCCTGCCTGCCGGAGATAGCCGTGCCCGTATTAAAGATGCCATTGAGCGACAGTACACCAGCGCGGCATAGGCGCTGCTCCATCCTTGATGCCGGTTGACCCGCGGTGCGGTCCATTGTCTAATCAGCCCTCAGTGTGGATCGTTGTCCAGTTTGATCAGCTTTAGTCATGCCGTTTTCGCGTTCCGTTCATGGCACGCGGAACAGAATGCCACTGATTCCGTGGGGAGAGTTCACAATGAACACGAAAAATCAGATTTCGCGGCGAGGGTTTCTCAAGGGAGGCGCGGCCGCAGGCGGCATCACCATCCTGAGCTCAAGCGTTCTGGGCCGGGCGGGGCAACTGCCTCCCAGCGAAAAGATGAACCTGGCGTTCATTGGGATTGGGACGTATGGCGCGAGGCAACTGCAGGAGCTCTCCAGCCAGAACATTGTCGCGGTGTGCGACGTGGACTGGCGCACTAAGGCGCAGGGAGCAACCGGGAACGCCATCGCTTCCGAGGTGATCCAGAAGTATCCCAAGGCAAAGCGTTTTGATGACTGGCGCATCATGCTCCAGGAAGTTGGCAACGATATCGACGGGGTGGTGGTCTCGTCGCCGGACCACAC
>JBFXAV010000422.1:0-3422 GCA_050183935.1 Candidatus Korobacteraceae bacterium
TGTCGATTTCGCGCATAGCTTCCAGGTCCAGGCTGGCTTGCTGGCACTCCTCCTGAGTCAGGATTTTCGACGCATACAAGCGCACCTGGACTTCATGCGCTGCTGGATCATAGTCTGTTAGCTCGAGCTTGAACTGCCGGTAGTGCCTCGTCCCGTCCGAGGACTCCATGGAAAGGCAAAGGCGCGGAACACCTTCTCCTTTTTTGAACTCTGGATCGGCAATCGTATGGGTGCCAAAGGAAAGATAGGCTTGGAAATCTTTGATCTTCGCCGGGAGAGCATCGCCGCGCTCAACCATCCCTACGTCGGAGAGCGCGGTAACCTGGTGCTCGATAACCTGCAGCGCGACTGACTCCAACCGCCGGCGCAGTTCTTCATTGGTTTTCCGCTCTTCGAGCGCAATTCGTCGCTGCACCTCCTTGAACAAAGGCGCAATGTCGAGGGATTCGTGGAAGTTGTAGGCGAGCAGTTCCAGGCTCAATATCTGCTGCCGTATCAGTTCCTCGGAAGAGAGCCGCAACGAAGGGTCTCTGGTCATGAACGTGTTCAGGATGGAATTGAACATGTCTTTCCTCAGGTTGCTGTCGGCTTCTTCACGCCGCCCCATCATTTCTGCGTACAGGCGAATGTTGCTTTCGACCTGCTGCCGTTCGTTCAAAGAAGAATTGAACCAGTAGCCGAGCACCAGCGTGACGAGCGGCAGGGCCAGCACCTTGGCCAATTCGATCCATGCCCAGCGGGTTTTGCCGCCGCTGGAGGGCTGATCTTCTACAGGAGAGACTTCGGCGGGGGGAACGTCGGCTTCGCTCATGGTTATTTTCTTTTGAGTTCCATTTTTCCGTCGGAAGCCTTGACCAGTTCAAAATCGTAGAGTGCTGGATTCGGGCTCGAAAAAATGGAGGCGGTTGGATGACCAGCCTGCTCCGGCAACCCGAGCGTGCACTGTCCCTGCTGCGGCACATTAATACGGTAAGCGCCGTCAGCCGCTGTGGTTCCGGTCACGGCTGTGGCCTGGCCACATTGAACCTCAATCTTGGCGGCCTTCAGACCTTTCCCGTCTGAAACAATCCTTCCATAGATTTGGCCAGCGTAAAGAAACGCCGGAGCGAACAACACCGCGATCAAACAGGCACTCTAGATCGGTCGCATTGCGAAACCTCCAAACACAATCAGCGAATAAGACGTTTGAACCTCATTTTAAGGTATTCAGCACGAATGCGCTCTTGGATGCGGGACAACCCTTGCCCAGACCCGGTCGTCTTTTCAGGTGTAGAATTCCTGGCTCCTCAGGGAACGGAAGGTTTTTTGTGGTGTCTGCCCCACGATCCCGATGCTGTGTTGTTTCTCTGCTTGCGGCGGCCCTGCTCGCCAGCCCTCTGTGTCTCGCGCAAAGAAAAACAACAACTTCCCACCGTATCGACATAACGTACCGCGGACTTATTCCGCTCGGGGATGAAGCCTTGTCGCTGGGCGACACGGGGAAAACGTTGTACATGCTGGGAATGGCAGAGGCCGGCCAGTTTGAGGGATGGCGCCACGTGCGTGCCAATGGCCGCTCTACCCTAACCGATGCTTCTGGCAGTGCAGTTAACTTCTATCCGGAAACTATCCGCTTCCGAATCACCGTCAGCATGAGAATAAAGCTGCTCCGCAGCGTGCCCTTGTACCCGGTTTCCGCCCCCTCGGACGTGAGCCACTTCCTTTCAGGTCTCCGCTTCCAACTCAAGATGTTGCATGGGCTCGAAAAAACAGTTTTTGCGCCTGTCCAGGTTGAGGTGGTTGCGGAGGAGGAAGAAACCTTCGCTGACGAGCGCATCTACCTGCTCACCTTCCGCCTGCCGCAAACTCCCATCACGGATCGTTGTCTCGTGGAAGTTTATTCCGCCGACGGCGAGCACCTGGCCCGCTTCAATATGGACCTGATGTGATGGGACATTTTCTTCGCGACCTTAAGTCCTCTTAACCCGTGCAGGCATGAATTCAATTTGTGGATAACATCGGGCGCATGCAAGCTCCGGGAGGCATACACTAAAAAGTGCCGCAGAAGGCTATTCCGCAGATAGGAGATGTGTTTTTATGGCCAACGTTAAACCGAAGCCGGACAACTACCACAGTGTGACTCCTTACCTGATCATCAAGGGCGCGGCCCGGGCCATTGATTTTTACAAGAAGGTGTTCGATGCCCGCGACGACGTCCGCATGGACGGTCCCGGCGGAAAGATCATGCACGCCGAAATCAAAATCGGCGACTCCATGGTTATGCTCGCCGATGAAATGCCGGAGATGGGCCACCGCAGTCCTGTGGCGTATGGTGGCACTCCGGTGAGCCTTGTTCTGTACGTCCCGGATGCTGACGCTGTCGCCGCCAAGCTGACCGCAAGCGGCGGCAAGACCATTAAGCCGCTCGAAAACCAGTTCTGGGGAGATCGCATGGGGACGTTTGCCGATCCCTTCGGCCACGTGTGGAGCATCGCGACGCATGTGGAAGACGTCACTCCGGACGAGATGCAGCGGCGCATGGCCGCCATGCAGCCTACTCACTAAGCAGGTAAGACGCAGGCACGGACTCCTTTGTCCGTGCCTGTTCCCCTCCGGAATGCCGAACGAAACGGCTACAATTGAAGTTATGGCAGACCCTCTTTATCTCAGCATCTGGTTTCCGCAAACAGACACGGATGGCATGATGAGCCGCCTGCTCGGGGTCATGCAGCAGTTCCCGTTTTCTCCGATGCGTCCGGGCATTGAGTACCTGGCGGTGCATCCCGTCTCCTGGATCGAGCCTACGGTACTCGAACGCCGCTTTCGTCCCGGCGTCGATCCGCAGGAAGCAACTAACGTCGCCGCCGACCTTTTGCACGAAGACTACGCCTATGTATTCGAGGCATATTGGGATCTCTGGACGCGCGCTCCTGAGGCAAGTTCGCAGGCCGCTGCCGAACAGGCCGAGGAACCATGGGTACTGCAACCGCATCAGGTGCGCTTTCTCGCCTACGGCCAGGAGTTTGATGAGGGCGTGTGCCAGCAGGAGGGGCACATCAAAGTTGAACTGGGACTCGATAGTCCGTTTCTTCAGGAAGAGACAGCGCTGGTGGGCAGCCCGCGTGAATCGGTACGCGCCAATATCCACAAGCTGGTGGCATTCACCGCAGCCGTGGAGAAGAACTGCGGCATCAGCGGGCGGGTACTATGGTCGGAGTCTGAAGAAAACCTGGCGCAGAAGCTGATCGCGAGATTACAGGGAGTACAGTAGCTCCTCTTTTGCGAGATTTTTGTAGGTTTGATAGATGAGGAATCTGCTTCGTTTCGTCAGTTCAGAAGTCGACTGTCTCCTCTCCAGAATGGGAGTGGATCTCAGCTTTTCCATCACTCACATAGCAGACAGCATCCTTCACCTTGGCTCGATGACCGGATTGAAAGAACCG
>JBFXAV010000423.1:0-3414 GCA_050183935.1 Candidatus Korobacteraceae bacterium
CCTGGCCCTGCCTGCGCCGCTGGGGCCTAGCAACCCGTAGACCACCCCGGGCCGTATCTCCAGCGACAGACGATCCACGGCCACGAAGTTGCCGTACTGTTTCGCCACCTCCAGCAGTTGCACGCTGTTCATGGATCGGAAAAGAAGGGATTGCCTGTTCTGGGTGTCTATTTTGAAGACCGGCGGAAGCGATGGTCAATGTCTTTCCGGGATGCGAGCCTTACCAAAGTCAGGGGCAGGCTGATAGTCTCCGACTGACAGGTCCAATGCAACTTCCATACCGCGGACGGATTGCTCCCTCGCCCACTGGCTATCTGCACCTGGGCCATGCTCGCACATTCTGGATCGCTTACGAGCGGGCACGTGCCAGGCAGGGAACCATGGTGCTGCGGAATGAGGACCTTGATCCGCAACGTTCGCGCGCGGAGTTTGCCTCGGCCATGATGGAAGACCTGCGCTGGTTGGGAATCGAGTGGCAAGAGGGCCCCGATACCGGGGGACCTTTTGCTCCTTACGCGCAGAGCGAGCGGCGAGCATTTTATCTGACAACGTGGCGCAGGCTGCTCGACGGCGGGTGGATCTATCCGTGCTCGTGCTCTCGCAAGGATCTGGCCGCGGCTCCGCAGGCTCCCAATGAGGAAGGGGAGCCGATCTATCCGGGTACCTGCCGGAATCGGCTCGGGTAGCAGGCGGAGAATCCTGCGGGCGTGAACTGGCGCTTCCATGTGCCGGATGGCAAGAGCGTTGAATTTGTTGATCTGTTTCAGGGAACACAGTGCTACACGGCGGGGGAGGACTTTGGTGACTTTCTGGTCTGGCGGAGGGATGACGTGCCTGCCTACCAGTTGGCTGTGGTTGCCGACGATGATGCGATGCGAATTACCGAGGTTGTGCGTGGAGCCGACCTGCTGGTATCGACAGCGCGACAGCTTCTTCTGATCCGTGCTCTTGGACTTAATCCACCGGCATGGGCCCACTGCGACCTGGTACGCGATGAGCATGGTCAAAGGCTAGCAAAGCGCAACGATTCCTTAAGCCTGAGAACGTTGCGGGAGGCGGGGAAGTCGCCGGAGGATGTTCGCAGAATGTGGGAGGCTGAATGATCGGCGATGTTCGGGGAGCGGTGCTTACTCAACGAACATGCAATCGCCGTAGGAGTAGAACCTGTACTGCTGTTCTACGGCATGGCGGTACGCCTCCAGAACTCGCTCGCGTCCGGCGAAGGCGCACACCAGCATCAGCAGCGTGGACTGGGGAAGATGGAAGTTCGTCAGCATGGCTCCCACTGCGCGAAACTGAAATCCGGGATAGATAAATAAATCCGCTTCGCCGCTACCCGGCACAATACTCCCATTGCCACGGGATGCGGCATACTCCAGGGTCCGCACGGTGGTGGTTCCCACGGCGACGATGCGCCTGCCTGCGGATAGCGCACGGTTGATCCTCTCCGCTGCTTTGCTGGAGATGGAATAGCGTTCGGCGTGCAGCCGATGTTCCTCCACGCGTTCTGCGTGAATGGGCTGAAAGGTTCCGAGGCCGACGTGCAGAGTGATCTCCGCTGTTTCGACACCGCGCGTGCGAATCTCTTGCAGTATATCCGGAGTGAAGTGCAAACCAGCGGTGGGCGCGGCTACGGAGCCGCGCTCGCGGGCATACACGGTCTGGTAGCGCTCGCGGTCAGCGCGGGCATCGTCGCGGGCAATATACGGCGGCAGAGGCACGTGACCGATCTGCTCCAGGGCGGCGAAGAAATCTGGCACCGCCTCAAACCGCAGGGTGCGCTCGCCGTAGCTACCGCGGCCCGTGACCACTGCTTCGAGGACTGGGGTTGAGTCCGCTTCAGGACTTTCCACTGCGAAGCGCAGCCGCTCGCCCACCCCGATTTTGCGGCCGGGGCGCACCAGTGCCTGCCATTCGTTCTCTCCGGTCTGGCGGGCCAGCAGGACCTCGACGCGCCCTTGCAGAAACTCCCGTGCCGCTGGATTGCGTGGGCTCACGGGCTGCGCCCGTTCCCCGCTACGCCTGCCATACAAGCGCGCCGGAAACACGCGGGTGTTGTTCAGCACCAGGAGATCGTCTGGCCGAAGCAGCGAAGGGAACTGGCGGAAGTGGAGGTCATGCACCGCACTGGTTTGGCGGTTTAGATGGAGCATGCGGGAGGCGGGCCTCTCGGCCAGCGGCTGCTGCGCGATTAACTCCTCCGGCAGGTCGTAGTGAAAATCGGAAACGAGCATGGTGTTGGCTGTTACTAAATTTATCCGTTCCTCGATTCGTGGTTTGCGGCGGTTAAGACAGCCATTTGCCAGTGCGAAAGGGGCTGCTGTACCATACCTTGCCCGCACGGATACGGCCAATAACTACAAACGTAGTAAATGAAGAGTGAACGCCAGCATCGGGAAGAGATTGTGCGCCTTGGCCGCCTGCTGCACGAGAAGAACCTCGTGGCGGCGACGGACGGCAATCTTTCCGTCCGGCTGGACCACGATACCGTGCTGAGCACGCCCACATCGGTTTCCAAGGGCATGATGGAGCCCGAGGACATGGTGGTGGTGGATATGCAGGGACGCAAGGTGATGGGGCGTCGTAACGTCTCCAGCGAGATCGCCATGCATCTGCTGATCTACCGGCTGCGTCCGGATGCCCACGCGGTGGTGCATGCGCACCCGCCGACCGCCACTGGCTATGCGGCCGCAGGCCTCCCGCTGAACCAGGCGCTGGTGTCGGAGATTGTGCTCTCGCTGGGGTGTATTCCGCTGGCACGCTACGGCACGCCGGGGACGCCGGAACTTACCGATGCACTGGCGCCGCTGGTGCCGAACTATGACGCACTGCTGATGGCAAATCACGGGGTGGTGACGTACGCGGATACGTTGCTACGCGCGTACATGAAAATGGAAACGGTAGAGCACTTTGCGCGCATTGCTCTGGTGGCGCACCAGTTGGGCCGCCAGCAACTCCTGAGTCAGGAAGATGTAGGCAAGCTCATGGAAGCGCGCCAGAAGTACGAGGCCACGAGCGGAATGCGGTCGCCTAAGACGGCGGATTGTCCGATCACGTCCTCAAGCGCGTCTGCGGGGGGGGCGATGGCGGCATCGGCGTCGGCAACTTCTGGTGGAGCTAGCCAGCAGGAGCGCTTTGTGGTCACACGGGAAGAATTGACGGCGATTGTGGAAGATGCAGTGCGGCATAGCAAGAGACGGTGGTAGAGAAGGAATTGGCAAATCGCAGTTGGTTTCGAGCGGATCAATATTCCGCAGGCCGAATTGCTGATTGCCACAAACGCAGCATACTGGAGCAATGCACATGGGTGAAGCACTGGGAATGATTGAGACGCGGGGTCTGGTGGCCATGATTGAGGCCTCCGACGCCATGGCAAAGGCCGCCAAAGTCACACTGGTGGGCTGGGAAAAGATT
>JBFXAV010000424.1:0-3413 GCA_050183935.1 Candidatus Korobacteraceae bacterium
TCTCAACAAAATGTCAAACGCAGTACGGTACGTTCCAGGGAACCAGGCTCCTATTGCATCGCTGGTGCTTTCCCCGGCGTCCGGCACAGCGCCTCTCACCGTGAGTGCAAGCACCACCGGGTCCAGTGACCCGGACGGTAACGTTGCCTCTTCCAATATCGATTTTGGCGACGGTACTGTCGCGAGCGGAGCTTCCGCTCTGCACATCTACAAGGCTCCTGGCACTTACACCGTTCAGGCCACGGTGTATGACAATGCTGGAGTGTACACAGTCAGCACGAAGCAGGTGGTTGTCCAGCCAGCTTCTGCAGGAATCTCAATTTCTTCTCCTGACGGAAGCGTAAAGGAATCTTCTCCCATTCGAGTACAAGCAGCGGTTTCCTGGGCACGTCCGATTCGCGACCTGAGTGTCTTCATCGATGGAGAGCGTGCATTTACCACCTTCACTTCGCAGGTGGATCGCAAGTTTGAAGTGAAAGATGGAGCGCACATAGTCGAGCTGAAAGCCACAGATGACAGTGGAGTGGTGATCCGCGCCACACGCAATATAACGACGCAAACTCCCAACTTGCCACCGGTGGCTGTGCTCAACGTCGGTTCTTTCTCGGGTAGCCTGCCCAATCAAGTACTGGCCTGCACTGCGGCTTCATCGGATTCCGACGGCGGCATCAGCAATCAGGTGGTTGAATTTGGGGACTCGACCGTGAGAAGCGGCGCCGCCATTGTGCACACGTACGCAACTCCTGGAACATATAAGGTCACCGCTACTATTACCGATGCGCGTGGCCTGAGTTCGGCCACGGAAGAGACGGTAACCGTAGGAGCAAAGACCACGCCCGGATC
Organism: Candidatus Korobacteraceae bacterium; assembly: GCA_050183935.1. Classification (GTDB taxonomy): domain Bacteria; phylum Acidobacteriota; class Terriglobia; order Terriglobales; family Acidobacteriaceae; genus DASZRZ01. The sequence goes on from JBFXAV010000424.1 coordinate 844, forward strand.
TTCTGCTTTGTTCCGCCTGACGGCTGCGCCAGAACCATCTCCGTCTTCTGTGCAAGGAAGTCAGGCTCGCTACGTGATCAACGCCACTCCGCAAAGCGGCGAATTCCAGAGCGATGTTGCTCTCTCCTGCCCAGATTTGCCAGCTGGCCTGGCCTGCTCTTTTCAGCCTGTCCGCATTCGCCCTGGAGCCAGTGGCGCTTCCTCAGTACTGACCATCGCTATTATTCAGGCGGCATCGAGCGCGAAACGATTGCTGCTACTCTCCGCGCTGGCCTGGCCTGTCGTAGGTCTTCTGATTCAGTGCAGACCTGGCGGCCTGCGTAGACGTGCTCGTTACCTGGGTGTCTTCGCGACTCTCGCGATCTCAGGGATGTTCGTGGCTTGTGGCACTGGAGGCGTGACAGGTTCGGATGGCTCGCAATCAACCCAAACCTACACCGTGACCGTCACTGGAACTTCCGGAACAATGCAGTCCTCAACCACAGTGCAGTTTGTGGCGCGTTAACTCCACCTCCAACGATCATGTAGATCAATGTTGTGTGACTCGAATTGAAATGCGAGCCACATCGGCTGCATCAATGGTCGCGATAAAAACTTTTTGTTTGCCTTCAGGGTGCTCTGAAGGCAGAATCCAGACAGGATTCGGTAAGACCGGACCCATTCTCGCTATCCACGCTGAAGCGGTAATGATGTTCCTGCACTCGTAGTTATTCCTGCCTTACGACACATGGTCGTGTCCGAGTAGTGCCCCGCGAAGAGCTTCGCTCCGTCCTACGCATTCGGGAAACCGAGATGCCCGGACCTTTGTCCGCGCACGCTTTGCGGTAGCCCGATAAGAAACACGTCACGGTGCACCTCGACCAGTTGAGGTGTCAGGAGGCTTTTATGTCAAAAATTCGTAGAAATGAACTCATAAATCGCATGCGCGCATCAAGCTTGCGCTCTCTGTTTTTGCTTTCCACCCTACTGGCGTTGCTGGCCGTCTCGCAGGCGCAGGTTGCCGTGAACGGGCGCATCACCGGCGTGGTGCGCGACATTTCAGGCGCGGTAGTAGAAGGCGCCACAATTGAAGTGAGAAGCCCGGCGTTGATCGGCGCCCGTACGGTGGTAACTCAGGCCGGAGGCGTTTATCTGATGGAACAGCTTCCCGCGGGAACATACACCGTTACATGTAAACAGGATGGGTTTGAAACCCACTCCGAAGGCGGTATTGTTTTGCGGCCCGGCTTTACCGCGACCATTAATCTCAACCTTCAGCCTGGCAGCACTTCAACCATGGTAGAAGTAACCGGCAGCGCTCCTCTCATTGATGTACAGGCAGCCGCGGCGCCGACTACTTTTGATACTGCCGTACTCGACAACATTCCCAGCGGGCGCGATCCTTGGTCCACCATCGCGCAGACTCCCGGGGCCAGCCTCGGCAATTTCGATGTTGCTGGCAGCAACATGGCGCAGCAAACAGGCACTTCAATTCACGGCAGCAAGTCCTCGGAGCAGGCCTATAGTTTTAATGGATTGAATCTGAGCTGGCCGGGTGGTTCCGGCGGCTCCACTGCTTTCTACGTCGACTACGATTCATTCGACGCAATTCAGTTGGTTACGGACGCTGCTCCTCCGGAAGTCTCCGTCGGCGGCGCCTATATCAACATGGTGACCAAGTCTGGATCTAACAATATTCATGGCATGTTGTCGACTTATTACCTGACGGATGCCACGCAGGCCACGCTCACCCCGCCATCCTTTACTCCCATCAACGGCTCGCCCACCACGGTCAGCAATGCAGGAACCCCCTTCATCATGTCTCGCGACCTTACTGCCCAGGCGGGTGGTCCGATTATTAAGGACAAACTGTGGCTGTTTGCCGGCTACCGCTTCTACGTAACCAAAATGCAGCAGCTTCAGATCAGGAATCCGGACGGCGGCTTCGGTACCGATCCCAACCATCAGACCAACGGGACCGTCCGGCTGGACTACCGCATTAACGACAGCAACACCTTCAACGGTGTTTGGCTTTACAACATTCAGAACCGGTTTATCCGCCGCTCTACGGCATATTCCTTCGTGGAGACCAACGCCGCAAACCGGCAGATCGAACCAGCCTATGCTCTGCAAAGCCAGTGGGTTTCAACTTTGTCGCCCACGCTGCTGCTCGATACGCGGGTAGGTTACATGCACCTGCACTTCGACATGCAGCGGCAGCCCGGCGTCGGCAGCGATGTGCTCTCAGTTGCGGACGTGGGCGCCTCCACGCTCAGAAACGCCGCGCAAACCTATACGCTGTCGCGTTCGGGCATGTTCCGCGCTGCCTCCAGCCTGTCCTGGTTCAAGGCGGGGTGGGGTGGCAGCCACAACTTTAAGGTCGGTGGAGACTGGGCACTGGCCAGCGCCAACCAGGACACCACAGTTAATCAGGACATCAACGTCTTTTACAACAATGGCGATGCATTCCAGGTTCGTGCCTACAACACTCCCATCACCTCGCAAAGCTTGTGGCGTTCGGGTTCCTTCTTCCTGCAGGACGCCTGGTCGATCAAGCAGCGCCTTACTTTGAACGTTGGCTTCCGCTACGA
>JBFXAV010000425.1:0-3394 GCA_050183935.1 Candidatus Korobacteraceae bacterium
GCTCCGCAAGCAGGATCTTATCTTCAAGATTTTGCAGGCTCAGAGCGAAAAAGAAGGACACATCTTTGCCGAGGGCGTGCTGGAAATTCTGCCCGATGGCTACGGCTTTCTACGTTCACCCGACTACAACTACCTGCCGGGTCCTGACGACATCTATGTGTCGCCATCGCAGATTCGCAAGTTCGACCTCAAGACCGGCGACACCATCAGCGGCCAGGTACGCCCCCCGCATGAAGGAGAGAAGTACTTCGCGCTGGTCAAAATCGAGGCAGTCAACTTCGAGTCTCCCGAGGAAGCCCGCAACAAGATACTGTTCGACAATCTCACGCCCCTGTATCCGCAGGAGCGCATTAAGCTGGAAACTTCGCACGACAATGTGAGTGCCCGCGTGATGGATCTGCTGACGCCCGTGGGCAAGGGACAGCGTGGCTTGATCGTCGCGCCGCCGCGCACCGGCAAGACCATGTTGCTGCAGAACCTTGCCAACTCCATCACCACCAATCACCCGGAAGTCGTCCTCATCGTGCTGCTCATTGACGAGCGTCCCGAGGAAGTTACGGACATGCAGCGCTCGGTGAAGGGCGAGGTCATCAGCTCCACTTTTGATGAGCCTGCTGCCCGCCACGTGCAGGTCGCGGAAATGGTGATCGAGAAGGCCAAGCGGCTGGTCGAGCACAAGCGCGATGTGGTGATTCTGCTGGATTCCATCACCCGCCTCGCCCGCGCCTACAACACCATTGTTCCGCCATCTGGCAAGGTGCTCTCCGGCGGCGTGGACTCCAATGCATTGCAGCGCCCCAAGCGGTTCTTCGGCGCCGCCCGCAATATCGAGGAAGGCGGCTCGCTCACCATCTGTGCCACCGCCCTGATCGACACCGGCTCGCGCATGGATGACGTGATCTTTGAGGAGTTCAAGGGAACCGGCAACATGGAAATTATTCTCGACCGCAAACTGGTCGATAAGCGCGTGTTTCCGGCCATCGATATTCAGCGCTCCGGCACGCGTAAGGAAGAGCTGCTGATCCCCAAGGAAGATTTGGCCCGCATCTGGGTTTTGCGCAAGGTGCTCAATCCACTCTCGCCGGTGGAGGCCATGGAACTGCTCATCGACAAGCTCAGTAAGACCAAGAGCAATGGCCAGTTCCTGTCGAACATGAGTTCGCTGTAGCGAGAGAGATAGCTCTGAAATTTGCTATGCGCTGGCGGAATCGGAGCGGGTAATTTCCGCCACGCCTGCCAGCGGAAAGAAGATTGAGAACACGGTCCCACGGTTTGCTTTGCTGCGCACCTGCATGATGCCGCGGTGCTTCACCACAATCTCCTTTGACACCCACAGGCCCAGCCCGGTTCCACGATTCCCTTTGGTTGAGTAGAAGGGCTCGAAGATTCGCGCGAGTGTTTCCATCGGCATCCCGCTGCCTGTGTCGGCAATGGTAACGCGTAGCCCTCGGGCTCCAGTAGTCCAGTTACGCGCGTCTGCAGTGCGAAGCCGAAGTTTCCCGCGCCCGGATTGCATTGCATCCACCGCGTTGCCGACAAGATTGGCGAACACCTGGCGGATTTCTCCCTCAAAGCAATAAAGTCGTTCCTCGGTTTTGTACTGGCGCACGATCTGAATTTGCGTGTTGGCAAAGCGGCCACGCAGGAGCGTAAGCACCGAGTCCAGCAGAGCCCCCAGGTCTGCCGATGATGGCTTAGTGGATTGCCGGTAGAAGCGCAGCGTCTGCGAGGCAATCTGCGAAACCCGCATCAACTCCTGTTCAGCCTGCTCCACATAAGTCCGAGTCTCCTTCGAGAGCCTCTCGTCTCCGGAGATGAGGTAGAGAAGATTGGTGACGCTCTCCAGCGGGTTGTTGATTTCGTGGGAGATGGACGCCGCCAGCCGGCCCGCCGCGGCCAGCTTTTCTGACTGGAGCAGAGCCTCCTGCGCCTGCCGTGCAGTGGTTACGTCCATGCACACTCCTACCAGTCGTTCGCTGGCGCCTTCCGTTGCGTGCTGATAGTTGGCCTTGGCGAACACCCAGCGGAGCTGCCCGTCCACGCCTACTATCCGGTAGTCGCCTTCATAATCTTTGCCCTCGTGCCGGGCGGCTCGCAGCGCAGTGCGTACGCGTTCCCGGTCTCCCGGATGGATCGCCTGCATCCATGTCTCAAAACGTCCGTCAAAGGCATTCGCAACAAAGCCGTGCTGGAACTGGACTTCACTGGAGAGGTACACCAAATCTTCACGCAGTTCCCATTCCCAGTCGCCCATCTGGGCTGTTGTGCGCGCGATAGCCAGCCTGTCATAAGCCTGGCGAAGCTGCTGCTCGGCGCGCTTGACTTCGTCGATGTCGCTGAAGGCCACCACGCCAGCGGTGATTTTGCCTTCGCGGTCGCGTACCGGAGCACCGCTGACGCGAATCCAACGCAACTCATTGTCTCCGCACATGTACTGCAATTCTTCGCCGCGCACCACCTCTCCCCGGATTGCCCGCATTAGTGGAAGGTCGTCGCGCACAAAGGGCTGGGGGTCTGCTTGAAAGGTCTTTCGAGGTTCCGTTGAGGAGTAAATGTTGTGACGCAGGATCTCCTCTGCCCGGCGGTTCCCCAGGATAATTCGCCCGGAAGGCGCCTCTGCGAACACAATCCCTACTGGCGCATTATCAAAAACCGCGGACAGCCTGCCGCGCTCGTTTTCCAGCGCCGTGTCGCGGTCGTGAATCTCGCTCATCATCTCGTTGAAGGAGTTAATCAGTACTGAGATTTCGTCACTGCTTCCGGTCGGTGGAACCCGCGTCGAGTAGTCTTTGTTTCGCGATACCCGTCGCGCCGTCTCCGCGAGCTGGATGATCGGGGCAGCCACTTCCCGGCGGAACGTTGAGGAGACTAGCAGTGCCGCCAGCAGCGAAATCACCAGCACCACCACCACAATGCGGAGGTATTGGCGCAGGTGCTCCGTAAGCTCCGTCGTCTGGGCGCGCAGCGCGACAGCACCAATCGGCGAGCCTTCCATATCAATGCGGCGCACCAGCAAGACTCCGTCGTTGGTAAAGGTGTAAGTTTCCTCTGCTCCGGCAGGAATATCTGGGGAGGAGGGTACCAGGGAAGGATCCTCGCGGGCATAGGTTGCCACTACCTTCCCGTCACCATTAAAGATGGCGCCCGCCTGAATATCCGGAGCGTTCTGCAGCGCTGACAAATTTCGATTGGCAGCTTCAGGATCATCAAAAATTAGCGGGGAAATGCTGTTGGTGCCAATTACTTCCGCCTGCGTGGAAAGGCTTCGCAACAGGTCGGTGCGGAACGTGGCCTGCTCATAGATCAGGAACGCGGCACTGGCCAGCAGCAGCGCGGAGCCGCTCACCAGCATGTTCATCCACGTAAGCTTCCTGGCAATGGGCAGGTTTTTCAG
>JBFXAV010000426.1:0-3387 GCA_050183935.1 Candidatus Korobacteraceae bacterium
CCGAAGCCAATCGAAGAATCGGTTCATCAGGTAGCGCCGCCCCTGGACAACCCGGAGTATGCAAAACAAAAGTGACGCGGCGCAGCGTCTGGAAGCAGACTAGACGGAGCGCACAGCTTCCTTGTAATGCACTTCCGCTTGATTCGAGGCTAGTGTCGGAAGAAATATTGAAAAACAGGTTGTATACCGCCCGTAGGCGTTCAGACTGCGAAAGCGAATTGACCCTTCATACTTCTCAATAATCCCCTTGCTGATCCAAAGCCCCAGCCCAGTGCCCTTAGTGGATTTAGTGGTAAAAAACGGCTCAAACAAATGTTTGGCGCTTTCCGGCTGAATTCCGGCTCCGGTATCTGAGATGGACACGCGAATTCCGGCGCGTCCTGTGCGCCGGTCGGCGGATTCGCACAAACGAATCCGCAGTTGGCCGCCTTCGGGCATGGCCTGGATGGCGTTGGCAGTTATGTTCAGGAAAACTTGGCGTAACTCTCCGGGGAAGCCGTCGATTTCACCAGCGGTTGCGTAATCCTTCTGCACGCTGATGCCGTTCATCCGCACACGACTTGCTTGCAGCCCAAGAACATCGTCAAGCACCTGGGATAGCGCGAGCGACGTGGGCCGTTGCGACTCGCGGTAAAAACTCAATGTTTGCCGGGTAATGCGACCGATGCGGAGCAATTCTTCGTCCGCGAGGCGCGCGTACTCCCGGGCTTCCGCATCCAGGGAAGGATGATCGCGGAGCAGATAAAAAATATTGGTGATTGCTTCCAGCGGATTGTTGATTTCGTGCGCCATGGTGCCCGCGAACTGGCCGATGGCCGCCATGCGCTCCGATTTCCGCAGCGCTTCTTCAGCCTGAAGCTGAGCGGTGATATCGCGGTTAATTTCGAGAACTACGTTATCAGTCCCGCTACTCTGGAGGTTGACTGCCTTGCGGCACGCAATCACCAGCTCCCGGCCGTCTCTGGCGCGCTGTACAAGATTGCCTTCCCAGCGTCCAGTTTCCGTCAATGCGGCCTGAATGGCAGCCTGCGAAACGGGGAACTGGGTTTGGAGTAACTGGTGTAGGCCGAGCCCAAGAACTTCATCGCGCTTCCATCCATAGAGAGCTTCGGCGCCGGAGTTCCAGAACAGAAGTGCGCCGTTCAGATCGCGAACCATAATAGCTTCGGAAGCGAGGTCGAGAAGGTGCGCGCGCTCCCGCAGCATGCTCTCACTCTTGTGAAGCTCCTCGGTGCGTTCCAGCACGCGCTGCTCCAATTCCCGGTTCAGGATTTCCAGTTGCCGGGTCTTACGGTGGAGCTCCGCGAAAACGCTGACCTTGGCACGCAACACTTCGGGCACAACCGGAACAGAAATGTAATCCACGGCGCCGCGCTGGTATCCCTTCAGCCGGTCCATTTCCGTTAGGTGTACTGCAGAGACGAAGATGATGGCGGTACGCTGGAATCGCGGATGCTGGCGGATAATTTCCGCGATCTCGAAGCCATCCATGTCTGGCATGCTGACGTCCATCAACACCACAGCCACATCATTTTCCAGCAGGTATTCCAGAGCTTCCGTGCCTGAGGCGGCTTTAACCAGATTTTCCCCAAGCTCACCCAGGATGGCCTCATAGCTGAGCAGCTTGGCCGGCTGGTCATCCACCATCAAAATATTCAGTTTGTCGTCTGCGCTCATGAACTCCCGTTTCTGTGCCGAAGCTGATAAAGCTGCATGGCGATTCCGTTACCTGTGAAGCCACATGCGAAGCGCGGACAACAACTGATCCGTGTTCACCGGTTTCGCAAGATACTCGGAGGCGCCGGCTTCCAGGCACTTCTCCCGGTCTCCTTTCATGGCTTTTGCAGTAAGGGCAATAATAGGCAAGCGGCGCAGCGATGGGTTCTGGCGGATTACCTGCATGGTTTCATACCCATCCATCTCCGGCAACATAATGTCCATCAGGACAATTGCCACGTCAGGGGTCGACTCAATTTTAGCGATAGCCTCCCGCCCGGTTCCGGCTGTGAGAACCGCCATTCCGCGACGCTCGAGAACGCTGCTGAGCGCAAAAATGTTGCGGACATCATCATCCACGACCAACACCTTCCTGCCAACCAGGGCCTCGTCGGAGCGGTGCAACCGCTCGAGCATTCGCTGCTTATCAGCCGGAAGGTCGGAAACAACACGGTGCAGGAACAGCGCGGTTTCATCCAGGAGCCGCTCAGGCGATTCGACGTCTTTCACGACTACGCTGCGCGCCAAGGTATGGAGCCGGGCGTCTTCCTCAGGGGAGAGATCCTTGCCGGTGAACACGACCACCGGCAGGTCCCGCAAGGATGGGGTGTCGCGCAGGCGCTCCAGTACATCGAAACCGGACATATCCGGCAGGCGCAGGTCCAGCACTACGCAATCGTACGGCTCGGAATTTACCAGATCCAGTGCCTCCGCTCCCATGCCGATCACGGTGATGTCGATGTCGTCATGGCCCAGTAATTCGCGGATGCTGAGCTGCTCTGCGGGATTATCTTCCACGATCAACAGGCGCTTGCGGCGCGGTTCGGAGTAGGCCTTGATTCGGGCCACGGCCTCCTCCAGGCCTTCATGCGATGTGGGTTTGGTGACAAAGGAGAAGGCTCCGCGCGACAATCCGTGGAGACGGTCTTCGTCGAGCGTGAGCATTTGCACCGGGATATGCCGCGTGTTCGGATCCTGCTAGAGGTGGTTAAGAACGGTCCAGCCCAGCATGTCGGGCAGGAAGACATCGAGAGACACCGCCGTGGGACTGTATTCGCGGGCAAGAGCCAGCGCTTCCGATCCCCGGGTGGCAACCAGAACCTTGAATCCATTGTCACGCGCCAGGTCGCGAAGCATGCGTGCATAGTGAACATCATCTTCAACCATCAACAGTACCGCATCGCCCGGTTGGAGGTCGTTGCGATCATCCTCCAGGCGCTCCGCCGGACCGTCCATTACGTTCGCAGGCAACAAGGGAAGGGAAGTGGTTGCCGTCCCTTCCTTTGCCATCGCCAGGATCGCGCTCGATGGGCCTACATAGGTCTGCGGCAAATAGAGGGTAAAGGTGCTGCCTCTGCCGGGGGCGCTGCGCAACTGAATCTCTCCACCCAGCAGGCCCGCCAGTTCGCGGCTGATGGCGAGACCCAGTCCGGTGCCTCCGTACTTGCGGCTGGTCCCGGCATCGGCCTGCTGGAAAGCCTCAAAGATAATTCGCTGTTTTTCAGCAGGGATGCCAATGCCAGTGTCTGTGACCTCGAACGCAATCACTGAGGCGGCGCCGCTCAAAACCGGATGGTTCTCGCTCCACCCGCCTTCGGCTCTGGCAACAGAGAGCCGCACACCTCCATGTTCGGTGAACTTGAAAGCGTTGGAAAGCAGGTTCTTGAGTAC
>JBFXAV010000427.1:0-3384 GCA_050183935.1 Candidatus Korobacteraceae bacterium
GACCTGCTGGGCGCCTGCATGGCTTCCACGGAAGGACGGGTAAGCGACGGTGACCTTAAGTGGTCGCAGGACTCCGCTGCGTGCGTGGTGCTCTCGGCGGGTGGCTATCCCGGTACTTACGAAAGCTGCAAGCACATCACTGGACTCAACGAAGCGGGGAACGTGGAGGGAGTTAAGGTGTTCCACGCTGGAACCACACTGCGCGACGAGCAGTTCTATACCTCCGGCGGACGCGTGCTTAACGTGACTGCTCGCGGAGCCGACCTGAAAACCGCTCTTGAGCGTGCCTACCAAGCTGCTGCGTGCATTCAATTCGAAGGCGTGTATTACCGGCACGACATCGCCTCACGCGCACTCCGCAGTGTTACTGCGCTTTAGTCTTTCTACGGCTCACTATTCTTAATGTTTTTCTAGTTCTAACCACTCCGGTTAGTGCAACGAAGTAGCTTGACCGACGGAGTGTTGCGGCTCACACTACGACTCTTTGGTGCTGGAGGCTCTCGTGCTCCGCCTTGTCAAAGAAGCCGCGATTCGCTTCTTGCCCGACTTGGTGCTTCAACCGCTCAAGCGGCGGCACTACGCCAGAGTCCTGCGTTCCGGGGACGAAGAGCCCGAGTTCGCTGCCATCCGTCCGTTGATTCACCCCGGCGACGTAGTACTTGACCTTGGCGCCAACATAGGAGTCTTCACGCATTTTCTTTCTCGCATAATTGGGCCAGAAGGAAGCGTGATCAGCCTAGAGCCCGTTCCTCTGACATTCCATCATCTCGCGGCCAACAGCCGCCATCTCGCCAACGTGAATACCGTCAATGCCGCTGTTTCGGACAGCGAGGGGACCACTGAGATGCAGGTGCCGCACTACGAATCAGGAGGCGAAAATTTCTACGAGGCCTCGATCAGCGCTCGAAGGAAGGGATGTCGCAGCTTTACGGTACGTACCACTACGGTGGATTCCTTATGCCAGGGGCAGGCGGTTCGCTTCATCAAGTGCGACGTGGAAGGTCACGAAGAAGCTGTGATTGGCGGCGCCCTGCAAACTATTCGACGTTGCAGGCCAGCCTGGATGATCGAGGTATCCAAGCCCAGGGTCTATGATCTGATGAACTCCCTAGGATACGAAGCATACTGGTTCGACGGTTCAGAACTCCGCAGCAAGACTCCCTCGGATCACCCGATCAATGCGTTTTTTCTGCCGAATCCCACTCTCACGTGTGCTCCTGAAGCATAGGTATGACCAGCCAGGTTGCCATGCATCCCAAAGGTATCCTCTCACCGTCACACAACTGTTTTAAAACAACAACTTACCAAGAAAATCCTTCAGCTAATTGCGCGCCATCTTTCTGCCCGAAAGTCTCTATAATCTGCTTACGGTTCTAGGCCTGCGCCGTCCAATGTACTGAAAACATTAGCTCCGAGTGATTCGCTGTTTAAAGGAGCAACAGCGGTTCCGGTGCGGAGGACAGGTGGGGCCAGACCATGCCGACAGAAGCTATTGCAATCTCGTTTGCTCCGCGTGCGGCCCGTACCGAAACTCATTACAAGGTTCCGGCGAGTAACACGTTTGGAGTATTGTCGGCAGGTACACAACCAGCCGCCAATCCCCGCCCTTGGGGAAGCGGAGTCGAGCCTATGATGGAGCAGTCCAGCGGGACCGCTGCCCGTCTGAGCCGGGGGCAAATGGCCGGAAGCAACGCACGCCGGGCGGACGATACTGTCCTGATCCGGGAAGCGCAGCAGGGAAATCGTGCTGCCTTCGAGGAACTGGTTCGGCACTACGACGGCGCCGTGCTCCGCTTGGCCCTGCACCTCACCGGCTCCGAGCAGGACGCGCAGGATATTTACCAGGAAGCGTTCCTGAAGGCTTACCGCAACATTGGCAAGTTTCGCTTCGAGTGCTCCTTCTATACCTGGCTGTACCGCATCGTGACCAACCTCTGCCTCGACCAGTTGCGCAAACGGCAAGTGCGCAAAGAGGATTCGCCTGTCTCCGTCACCCGCGACGGCGAGGAGATGAACCTGCTCGACATGGTGGCGGACGTGCGCTCCGGCGCCGATCCCGAGCGAGAGCTGATGCGGCGGGAACTGGGATCGAGAATCGGCCGCGCCCTGCAACGGCTCTCGGGTCGCGAACGCATGGTGTTTGAGATGAAGCACTACCAGGGCCTGAAGCTGAGAACCATTGGGGAAATTTTGAATACTACGGAAGAAACAGCCAAGAACACGCTGTTTCGGGCGACCCAGAAGTTGCGTATCGCGCTGGCGGATATGCGGTGAAGCGTTCCGCCTGCGCAGAAAAGTGGCAGTGATGAATTGTGAATGGGCAAAATCGAACCTGACGCTCTTTGTTTACGAAGAGCTGCCAGACGACCTTCGCTATGAGCTGGAGCGGCATCTGGAACGGTGCCCTGACTGCACCGAAGAGCTGAATTCGCTGCGCCAGTTCCATGAGGCAATGTCGGCGCTTCCCCGCCCTGACGCCGATCCGAACCTGCTGGCCGCGGCACGGATTCGTCTCTCAGAGGCGTTGGAGGAGACCGAGCAGAACTACGGCTGGCGATTGCTGGACCCGGTGGCATGGCTGCGGCAGATTCGATTCTCTCCGGCGCTGGCCTCGGTTCTGCTGATTGCGGGATTTGCCGGAGGAGTGGGCACTACCTGGCGTATGGCCGCTAATCCCGGAACTGGTCCGGTAGCAGTGAGCACGGCAAACGTACAGCCCGTACAAGCCTCAATTTCCGGCATTCGATCGATTACCCAGCTTCCCAACACCAACCAGGTGGAAATCTCTTACGACACTGTGGTGCCGCAGAAGGTCGAAGGCTCGCTGCAGGACCAGCGCATCCAGCAACTGCTGCTATTTGCGGCACGTAGCAATTCCAATTCCGGAGTGCGCATGGACTCGGTGGACCTGCTCACGCAGAATCCCCATGACCTTCGCATCCGGGAAGCCCTGAAATCCGCCCTGCTCTATGACAGCAATCCCGGTGTGCGACTAAGGGCACTGGAATCGCTGGGCACATTCATTACGCAGGATATTTCTGTCCGTGATGCGGTATTGCAAGCGCTCGAATCCGACCACAATCCTGGCGTACGCGCCCAGGCGATTCACATGCTCCAGCCGGTGCGGGTGGATGGCAGTGTCCGCGTGGTGCTGCAGCGGCTCTCCCGCGAAGACCAGAGCCAGTTCATCCGGGAACAGTCCCGGATGATGCTGGCAACCCTGCCGGAGATTGACTAAATGACTCCGCGCAGATTCCAACTCGTATTTCAGGCACTCACAGCCTTTGTGCTGGCGACTGCGCTGCCGCTTGTGGCCCAGAGTCCAAAGCTTTACCGCGAGGGTGGCGCATGGGTTGAAGAGATCACGGGCAAATTAGCTGCCGG
>JBFXAV010000428.1:0-3376 GCA_050183935.1 Candidatus Korobacteraceae bacterium
GGCGCGGGCCTGAGCTGGCCTTCACGCTTACGAACGGAGGATCCATGGGCTCCATACGACGATTAGCAGCATCGACTCGATAACTGTAGACGCGGTCCAACCCCAGCTCTGCGATAAAGGCGAATCGGCCGTCCTTTGTAAACACTGTTCCGTGAGCAGCGGGGCCTTTGCGCTGAGGACTAAGCGGCTGCCCGGTGTGCTCGTCCACAAAGAAAGCTTCCCCAAGGCGTCCGTCGGGACCAATGGGCAGCGCGGCAACCGTTCCTGTGGAGTAGTTCACTACAGAGGCCATCTTCCCGCTAGGGTCCACAATTACCTGATTCGCCCGGATGCCGCGGGAGCCAACCTTGTTCAGCAGGGTGAGCGCTCCGGTTTTGGCGTCGATGGAGTAGGCGCTGACGGTGTCTTCCTTGACTTCCCCGGGAAGCTGCCAGTTCACCGCATAAAGAAACCGCTGGTCGGGAGTTGCGCTGAGCGCCGCCGGATTAATCGCTTCCGCCACCAGACCCAGTGGCTGCGCCTCACCGGTGGCCGGACGGAAGCGCCATGCGTAGATGCCCTTGGAGTCATCGCTGGTATAGCTGCCTACGTAAACCAGGTATTCCGGCTGGGACTTACCGTTTTGCGCACTGTGCGACCACAGCGGCAACATTGCAGCGCAGAGAACCAGAAGTATTGCCCGCCTCATTGGATTGTCCTTTCGGAAGAGTTGTTCCTCTGGGAACTGTCGAACTGCCCTTGGGTGAGTGTTCTCGGGGCCGCCCTTCAGGCTCCGGGAATCGCGCTCCCCAAACCGCGTCGCGCCATGAGACCTGCGGACTACCACGGAGCCAGGCAGGAAAGCGCCACAATAGCACAACTACGGCAGCCGGGTTATACGGGGAATTAACCGAACGGCAAGCGACTGAGTATCCGGCTGGAACGACCCAAGATTCCCAATGTGTAAAAAAGAAAGGCCCTGTCCATTCCCTGGACAGGGCACAAATTAAAGTTGCTTTGAGACACTACTTTGGCTGGGGGACAACCCGGATATAGGGTCTTGGTGACTTCCAGCCTTGCGGGAACTTTTGCTTCGCTTCTTCCTCAGGAACGGATGGAAGGATGATAACGTCATCGCCATTCTTCCAGTTCACTGGCGTGGCGACCTTGTGCTTGGCCGTCAGCTGCATCGAATCCAGCACACGCAGTACCTCGTCGAAGTTGCGGCCTGTGCTCATTGGATAACTGAGCATGAGCTTTATCTTTTTATCTGGGCCGACGACAAACACAGTACGCACGGTGGCATTGGTAGCAGCAGTACGGCCCTCGGACGTGGTGCCAGCATCGGCCGGCAGCATGTCATAAAGCTTGGCGATTTTCAGTTCCGGGTCGCCGATCATCGGGTAATTCACCGCTTTGCCCTGGGTTTCCTCGATGTCCACCTTCCATTTGCTGTGGCTGTCCACAGGATCGACGCTCAACCCGATGATCTTGCAATTCCGCTTCTGAAATTCAGGATCGAGCCCGGCCATGTAGCCAAGTTCGGTGGTGCAAACAGGAGTGAAGTCTTTGGGGTGTGAAAAAAGGATCGCCCAACCATCACCAATCCATTCGTGAAAATTAATTTCACCTTGTGTTGTTTGAGCCGTGAAATTTGGCGCCTCATCATTGATCCGCAATGACATAAACAATTCTCCTCGTCTTGCACTAGCTGTGAGCACAGAGTCCGTTGGAAAGCCTATAAGAACTTCACATGGTAACTACGCCCCACAGGTTTGTCTAGAAGTGGAACTAACAGACTTGCAGTTTATCGAACTGAAGTGTTGGGTATTGGAAGGCTAAGAACAACCGACCCCTGTTTACCCACCCTTCGAAAATCGCGAAGGGTGGAGTATCCAGAGTTTGGCAAGCCGGTCACACCGTCTCGATGAATTCGCGCATCCGCCTGCGGTTCGCTTCATCAGGAAAGCGGCCAAACGCGGCGCCCAAGTTCTCTTTCAGGTGCTCGGGGTTTGTGGTCTCGGTCAGCACGCAGGTGACAGCGGGATTCCCAAGAATGTACTTCAGCGAGAATTGCGCCCAGCTCTCGCAGTCAAACTCCGCGGCCCATTGCGGCAAAGGTTTTCCTGAGAGCCGTTTGAAATACTCACCATTCATAAAAGGACGGTTAATGATGACCCCGATGCCGCGATCTCGCAGCAGCGGCAGCAGATGGTCTTCGGCACGCCGCTCGGTGATGGAATAGTTGACCTGCACAAAATCTGGCTTCTCACGCTGCACGAAAGCTTCAAGCTGGTCGTGGAGACGGTACTCCGACACGGTTGCACCGATGTAGCGTGTGGCTCCCTCGTCCTTGAGAGCCTTGAGCGTCGGCCAGTGTGTCTCGAGATCGATCAGGCTGAAGACCTGCGCAAGATCGAAAGTCTTGCGGCCATAGAGCTTCTGCACTGCGCGGAACTGGTCGACGCCAACCTGCTTTCCGGGCTGGGTTAGCTTCATGGTGACAAACAGTCGCTCTTTGAGATCGGGCTGATTGATCACGCGGCCGAAAGCGGCATCATTCTCAGCATTGCGCGGCCAGGTATCGACCACGCGTCCGCCCTGTCCCACCAACGTCCGCAGCACCTGAGTGAGCGGTTCGGGTCCTTTAGCAGCGATCTCGTCCACGGCTTTGCTGGAGCCGAGGCCAATAACAGGCAGCTTCTCGTTGGTTCCGGGAATGGCCCGGGTGGGCAGCATTCGCTGTGCGACGCCAAGACGCGGGCTGAGGCTCAGGATTCCGGCTGCTGCGGCAGCGGTTAGAAACTCGCGGCGGGTGGTTTGGTTTTTCTCGTTCATGAACGGCACCCCCGTATAGGTGGCCGGATTCTAGCAGAAAGTCGAGAGCATCTAGCTGCATTTAAAGCACAGGCGAGAGGGCATCTCGCCGCATTGCTGAGCCTATTTATCAATTTATATGTATTTAAAATCAATAATTTAAATAAATCCATTCAAGCTCCACTCCAGGTCACGTATCTGCACCTTCTACCGGCCTTTCGACTACGCGCAATTTCAGCGGAGTCTTGTTTGCTGGACGACCAGATGCCTTGCGATGTTGCGATCTGGCTTGCGAATCAGGAGATCTTATGCAGCCGATAAAACCTTTAGATTGGCTTCATGAACCAAGCTCGCTTAGTTTGAGACACATTTCTTACGAAGTTGAGACGGTTATTTCGGCCATGACTCAGGCACACCAGCGCCTGAGCGAGGTCAAATTTAAGGGTGCGGTTGGCTTCATCGTCTTTAATTTCTAGTTCACCGAAGGTCGCGCGGGGAAACGATCACCCCTATGGCACACGACGTGTTCATCAGTTACGCATCGCACGACAAGGCTATTGCCTACGCCGTGTGCTCTCAA
>JBFXAV010000429.1:0-3370 GCA_050183935.1 Candidatus Korobacteraceae bacterium
CCAGCCCGCCTCCCCAACTCCGCAGTCCGGCATTGTTCCCCGCCAAATTCGTGTTATCGGGGTGCCGCTTGATCTCGGACAATCCCGCCGTGGCGTGGACATGGGCCCCTCCGCCGTGCGCGTCGCGGGACTTGAGGGCCGTCTGGAATCTCTGGGGCACATCGTCGAGGATGCCGGCAATGTCACCGTCGCCATCGCGGAGCAGAAGCGTAAGGGCAATCCGCACGCCAAGTATCTGAAGGAGATCACTTCCACCTGCGCCAAGGAGGCGGAGCTTGTAGTGAAGACGCTTGCTGCTGGCAAGGTCCCGTTGGTTCTTGGAGGCGACCACTCGATTGCCGTGGGCACCGTTTCGGGAGTGGCTGAATTCTATCGCCGCCAGAACCAGAAGATCGGGCTGATCTGGTTCGATGCTCACTCCGACATGAACACTCCAGCCAGTTCGCCAAGCGGCAATGTCCACGGCATGCCCCTTGCAGCGATTATGAATCTTTGGGAGTCGGAACTTTCCGGCATCTTTTCGTTTGCGCCGAAGATTGCTCCGGAAAACTGCGTACTGGTAGGTGTACGCGATGTGGATGCGATTGAGAAGGAGAACATCCGCCGCGCCGGTATCGAGGTCTACACTATGCGCGACATCGACGAGCGCGGCATGCGCGCCGTGGTGGAGGACGCTCTGCGCACAGCCGGGCGTGGCACTGCCGGATACCATGTTTCGCTGGACATGGACTGGATCGATCCTGAGGATGCTCCCGGAGTCGGAACTCCAGTGCGTGGAGGGGCGACCTACCGCGAAGCTCATTTAGCTATGGAGATCGTTGCCGACCATAGCCGCATGCTCAGCTTCGAAATCGTGGAAGTGAACCCGGTAATCGACGAGCACAACCGCACGGCGTCGTTGGCGGTAGAACTGGCACTATCTGCGTTTGGAAAAAAGATCCTTTAGCTGCCGAGAGCCCGCCTTAGACTGGCGATGGAACCGCCGGTGTCCGTAACCTTGCTTCGTGAGCGAGCCTGTTCGCAGCCTCAGCACTTAAAAAACCTGCAAGCCTCAATGGTAGCCGCCATCCGCCCCGGGCCATTTTCGGATTCCGGCAGCACACGAGCCACAACTCCCGATGTAAGCACTACGCTGCCTTCCTGTCCGGAAAGCTCCTTCGGCATTACGAATTTCATTTCTAACTCCACGCCCGCCGCAAGAAGTTCGCTTGCAACGATGAGCACTCCTGTCTCGCTCACATTGCGGATTATGCCTTCCAGCCACTGTTCTGACCCCGCCTCACGAAAGTGGACCTGCTGTTCCACGCTCACCCGACGCGCCCGCGGTCTCCAGGTATTGCACTTCTGGACGACTGGCAGTTCCGGCCCATTTTCCTCGCGCTTGAACCGTCCGGCGCGCTGCATGGCGTTCCAGTCGTAGAGGTACTCGGCGCCGCAACGCACGCAAACCTGGTAGTAGTTCCCGTCGTGCCAGCGTCTGGGCCAGGAAAACTGATGGGAGCAGCGGAGGCGTGGCATGACCTTCATGACGTTCAGGAACCCTGGGCGCATATAGCTAAGAATGCGCAACGCCGCGCAAGCGCAGTAGAGTACGGAAGTGCTAGGGCGGTTTTCTTCTGGTCCGATGATGCCGGTTGTGTTTTCTGCTATGTTCCCGTTATGCAGAAATTGCGGGTCGGAATCTTGTTCGGAGGCCGTAGCGGCGAACACGAAATATCTCTGCTTTCGGCGGCCTCCATCCTCAAGGCCATCGATAAGAAGAAGTACGACGTAGTACCCATTGGCATTACCCGCGAGGGCCGCTGGGTAACCGCTGGCGATGCCGAGCGGCTAATGCAGGGCGAACAACCCAGCCCCGACCGTCGCCTGCGTGCCGGTGATCCCGAGGTCACTGCGCCAGTTACCACGCTGGCCAGTGGGGACGCCGTGATGGTTCCCCCAGTGCCGGGCGAGCGCGGAGAAGCGCTGGCTCCCTTCCAGAACAGCCTTGCCAGTGGCATGGCGAACCATTCCATCCGCGTGGACGTGATCTTCCCTGTGCTGCACGGCACCTTCGGCGAGGACGGAACCATCCAGGGACTGCTCGAACTCGCTGATCTTGCTTATGTGGGTGCGGGTGTGCTCGGCTCGGCGGCAGGAATGGACAAAGCCGTGATGAAGGACCTGTTCCGAGCTGCGGGGCTACCCATCGTGAAGCACGTTACAGTGTTGCGCCGCGAGTGGGAGCGGGATCCCAAGAAGGTTCGGCGGCTGATTGAAAGCTCGCTGAAGTATCCAGTGTTCACCAAGCCGGCAAACCTGGGCAGTTCGGTTGGCATTCAGAAGGTACGCAACCGCAGCGAACTCGAGGCCGGAATGAACGAAGCCGCGCGCTTCGACCGCAAGATCGTCGTAGAGCAGGGTGTGGGCGGGGCGAAACGAAAAGCACGCGAGATTGAATGCTCCGTGTTGGGGAATGACGAGCCTATTGCCTCGGTCGCTGGGGAGATTGTCCCTGCCGCCGAGTTTTACGACTACACCGCTAAGTACCTCGACGAAGGCTCAAAGCTGCTCATTCCGGCTAAACTAACAAAGGCCGAGCAAAAGAAGCTCCAGGAACTCGCCGTCCGTGCTTTCCGTGCCGTGGATTGCTCCGGGCTGGCGCGTGTGGATTTCCTAATGGACCCACAGACTCGCCGCATCTACGTCAACGAAATCAATACCATGCCTGGTTTTACCCAGATCAGCATGTATCCCAAGCTGTGGGAGGCATCGGGCATCTCCTATCCGGACTTGATCGACCGGTTAATTCAACTGGGGATGGAACGCCACGCGGAGAAAAAGAAGAACCAGTACACCCGGTAACCGGGAATTTCTCCGGCGGCCCCGCGGGCGCCGCATTGCGTGCCGCCAAAATCTTGCCATTGCGTTGGCCCTTGTCTCCGTGAGAATTTGACGGTTGCTATGGCCGAAATCGACCCTGACATCGACCCTGACCTGGAAGCGCGGCGACTTGCCGAGCTCTATGCCAGCATGGAGGAAGTGCAGCTCTCCGAGCTTGCCGCAGTTGCGGGCACACTGACGGAGGAAGCATGCGAAGCCCTGGAAAAGGAAATCAAGCGCAGACAACTCAACGTAAGCTTGAATACCCACATTGATGCCAGTTATCCGGAGTTCCGCAAACTGTTAACGGTCGCTAGCTTCCGGGATACACCGAATGCGCTCCTCGCCAAGGGCATGCTTGAGGGAGCCGGAATTGAATGCTTCCTGACAGACGAGAACCTGGTGCGAATGGACTGGTTCGTTTCGAACGCTATCGGTGGAATTAAGCTCCAGGTTCCGGAGGAGCAGGCGGAGGACGCAGCGAGCATTCTAGAGCAACCTATTCCGT
>JBFXAV010000430.1:0-3369 GCA_050183935.1 Candidatus Korobacteraceae bacterium
CGCCCAGCCAACGGAAAACATTGCCAGTAGAGCTGTGCGGAAGACCGTTTGGCGGCACACGGAGCTGCGGTCAAGTTGGCAAAGGAAAATTCCGGCCTGAGATGGAAATCAGGCCGGGTGTGATGGTTGACGTTCGTTTACCAGTAGTACTTCAACGCAAGCTGAATCTGTCTCTGATCGTTCGGTCCCAACCTTAGGTTTGTGATTCTGCCAAAGTTGTTCAGGTTAGAGAAATCCCGCACTCCTGGCGGTGGCGGCAGTCCGGCGCCTCCGCCCGAGAAGCCAGGCGCACTGAAGTTAGGCGTGTTCGTAAGGTTGAAGATTTCGGTGCGGAACTCAAGCCGCTGGCTCTCCGTAATGGGAAAGTTTTTGAACACGGAGAAATCCATTCTGCGGAAGTCCGGAGCCCGAACCTGCGTGGGAGAACCACCCAGCGGCGAAAGATCAGTTTGTCCAATCGTGGTTGCTACTGGAGGATTGGTGAACGCCGCGGGATTCAGCCACTGTTGAATACCACGATTTTCCGGATAGAGCGGCTGCCCGGTAAGGATGGCATTGCATCCCTGGCCGGTTGTGGTTGCTACGTTGCAATTGATGGTGAACGGCGGGCCACTCTGGTAGTTGAAGATGCTGTTGATGCGCCAGCCACCGATGATCTGGTTCACTACGCTCGAAGCACTTCCGCCGACCAGCTTGCCCCTGCCGAATGGCAGGTCATAGCCCATGTGACCGCTCACAGCATGAGGAGCGTCGGTATCACAGAGTGCCTTGTCTGGCCCCAGCAACCATATCGAGCGGTATCCGCCGATGTTATCCACCAGGCCCTGGCGTCCCTGACTCAGGCACTTGGAGAACGTGTAATTCACGCGAGCAGCAAATCCGCTGGTGAAGCGCTTGTCGTAGTTGAGTTGCAACGAATTGTAGCTGTTGTTCCCTCCATTGATAAGCTGGCTGGCGCCGTTGAAGTTGGGGAAGCGCCGGAACTGTCTGGCGTTCAGGCCCGGAGGGGCCATGACGCGCACAGCATTTTCGTTGTAGGTGGTGTACCCCAAGTCCTGGAACCGGCTCAGGCTTCCTACATAACCCACAGATACGGTCTGGGAAGCCGACAACTGATGCTGGATCGTCAAATTGAACTGCATGGTGTAGGGAAGCCGCCACGGACTAGGAACGCCGCCCAGTGAAATGTTGAATGCGTTGAAAGCAGCGGGGTCGTTGGCGCGAATGGGCGTAATGCCTGATTCGAAGGTACCGCGAGTGCCGTCTCCGTAGATCAGAGGCTCACCCGGAGTGAAGTTCGAAAGGCTAACGCCGTAAGCAAAGGGATAAACAAGCTGAGTGGGTACAAGGATATTGCCGCCATTGCGTCCAGTTGTGCCGCTGGTAAGGAAGAACTGGCCAAAGCCGGCGCGCACTACCCATTTTTCGCGGAAGTTGTAAGAGAGTCCCAGTCGCGGCCCAAACAGGTTCCTGGGGCTGCTTACCAGGCGATTGTCGTCGTCGCATACGATGGCGATCCCATCAGCAGCAGCCTGCGCTTTGAATGTTGGCGACAGGGCACGGTTGCAGCCGTCTCGAGCCAGTACGTAACGCGGGGTAGGCTCGAGCAGGAAGTTGGCGCCTGCGCCTTGCGGAGCTGCCGCATTCCGCTGGAAGTCATAGCGCAATCCCGCGGTCACCGTCAGCTTGGAAGTAGCCTTCCAGGAATCCTCGACAAACCCCGACCACACGGACCAGGTTGTTTCCGGTGTTGGGCTGGGAATATTGTTAACGTTGATCTGGTTTGGTCCACCGACAAAGTTGGCCTTGCACGGAGCAGGGGGTGTTGCTGCTCCCACGGCACACACGGTACCGATAGAGCCGATTGTGTTTGCAATGGGATTGATGAGCATCTGCGCCATGCCGGTATTTCCGCCCGTAGTGTTGGCAACATCGGTGAATGTCCCGGAATAGAAGTAGTAGCCGCGAGGCGCCTGCGGCTGGAAAAACGCAGTGCTCGGCTGCGAGAACTGGAAACCCCACTTCAGACTGTGACCGCCGGCCAGCTTACTCGTGACTATGCTTAGCTGGTGCGCCGACTGCGTTTCCAAACTCGGAATCCAGCGGGGCACTCCGAACTGGCCAAGTCCAGCAACCTCAAAGGTAGGCAAGCCGCCCATAAAAGGGCCTTGGGGAGTATTGAGTCCGAAACTCTGCGGAATGCCGTAGTCCTCGCGGTTGAAGGGAACGCGGGCGTGGTCCAGAGAGTTGTACCCATACCGAACCTCGGTCACGATTGTCGGCGAGAAAACGTGAGTCCAGCTTGCGGCTCCACTGAAGGTTTTAACTGTCTGGTCACCGCCGCCGTTCTGCGAGCCATCGATCACTCCGCCATAGGGAGCTGGAACCAAAGTTGCACTGCGGGCGATGCTGAAACGCCCAAACACCGTGTCGCTCTGACCCAGATATTGATCCACCCTGAGGTCACCCTGGTGGTTGTTGTCGCGGGTGGCGGGGTTTACCGCATAGTTCTGGTTGACCCCCGCACGGGTTGGGTTTGGAAATTCACGCAGCAATGCCAGCGCATTCTGGTTGATGCGGTTTGTCGGAATGATGTTATTTCCGGTGGGATCGATGGGATCACGAACCCAGGCTGTGCCGGAACCAGTGACCGTACGTCCGGTTACAGGATCCACTGAACCCGCGGCCAGCAGGCGGGTTGTTGCTGGATCAAAGATTGTTCCCAATGGATAAACCCGATTGAGTCGGTCCGTGCGAGTGCCGCCCTGGGTCAGAAGTTCTGAGAAGTTGGTGAAGTTGCTCTGGCGCATCAGGGCCGTGGGAGCGTTCAGGATGGCAGTGACTCCCTGCCGCTGCACCGTTCCTTCATAGTCCATGAAGAAGAATGTCTTCTTGGTTCCGCGATTGAAGATGGGGATGGGCCCGCCAAATGTGGCGCCAAACTGGTTGCGGATAAACTGGCCCTTCTTCAGCCCCTGGTAGTTGTCGAAAAAGTTGGTTGCGTCCAGGGCTCGGTTGCGATGGAACTGGAAGATATTGCCGTGAAACTGCTCGGTTCCTGACTTGATGCTGGCATTGACGACCGCGCCGCCAGCGCGCCCCAACTCGGCGCTGTAGCTGCTGGTCTGGACTTTAAATTCCTGGAGCGCATCCACCGACGGCCTGTAGGCATAGGAGGCTCCGTTGATGAAATCCACCAGATTGGAATTGTTGTCCACTCCATCAAGCAGGTAATTGTTAGTGAAGCTGGGCTGGCCGTTTGCGGAAAAGTTTCCGTTCCCGGCGATGCCCCGGGTATCCTGCTGCGCCTGAATGACGCCGGGGTTTAGCTGCGCCAGGAAGGTATAGTTGCGGCCATTCAGCGGAAGG
>JBFXAV010000431.1:0-3369 GCA_050183935.1 Candidatus Korobacteraceae bacterium
GCCACCTTAGGGAGAGTTTGCCCCGACGTGCTGTATTCGCTGATTTTACTGCTTTTGTTTGTGCAGTTGCCGCCGGAATGCTCTTCCATGCCTACGCGCCCGAAAATCGGCTGCTACTCGTGGGTGCCGGCGCTGTTCTGAGTTTTTCCTGCTACTTTGGAGTTCTTGTCCTTTTGAAGGCACTTTCCGAGCAGGAGCAATTTCTCTTTGGCAGGCTGGCAAAAGTAAGCCTTGCTGGCATGCAGGATTGAATCGAAAGCGCCAGAACTCAGGTGCTAAGTCTATGACACTAGCTACGAAAGGTACCGCCTTGAACCGTGCCTCTTTACCAGTCACTCGTAATGAACGGTTGCGTGTAATTCTTGGCAATATTCAAGGAACAGAAATTTTGCATGTTGGGTGTGTCGATCATCAACTCCCTCGCTCTTCCGCCGAAATGGCAGATCATCTTCACTTCCAGCTGTGGCGGCAATTCCCTGAACGGCGGCTCCTTGGGCTCGATATTGATGCAAGTCAAATAGAAGATTTGCGGCACTTCGGCTTCGACGCAATCGAAGGAGATGCGGAAGAGATGGATTTTGTGGAACGTTTTGACACCATTGTTGCCGGAGAAATTATTGAGCATCTTTCCAGCCCCGGCCGTTTTCTCAAAGGATGCCGCAGGGCATTGAAGCAGGGAGGACGCCTTATTCTTTCGACACCGAATCCGTATAGCATTATGTACTTCTTGATGTATGCCAAGAATTTCGACCGGGCTTTCAACATGCAGCACTCATGTTGGTTCTGTCCGCAGACTTTGCGAGAGCTATTGAGCCGATCCGGATTTGAAATTGAGAAATTGTCTTTGCTGGACGATTTGCGGCCGGGGCTGGTGAACTCGCCGGTGTACAAGGCCTTTTCGTATTCTTGGAAATTCGCCAGACCTCTCTTTCCGAAACGATTTCGAAATACTCTTCTGGTCGTCGCCAGACGGCCTGTTGGAAACGATTAAAGCGCGTGAATGTGATTGTTGTTCACAATCGCTACCAGCAGCCCGGAGGTGAAGATGCCGTTGTCCAGGCTGAAACGGAGTTGCTGGTCAAGAATGGGCACCGGGTTAAGTTGCTAGAGGTGAATAATGATGGCATCAATCGATGGAATGTGCTCACCATTGCGGTAAAGAGCATCTATGCCCCGTCGTCCCGTAGATCGCTAGAGCAGGAAATCGGCAGCTTTCAGCCGGACGTTGTACATGTTCATAACTTCTTCCCGCGCCTCTCGCCGAGCATTTATTTCGCATGCCAAGCCGTCGGCGTTCCGGTTGTGCAGACGCTCCATAACTACCGGCTGATCTGTCCTGGGGCTCTCTTGTTCCGTGATGGGGCAGTATGCGAGGCATGCGTCGGGAAGGAATTCCCATGGCCAGGCGTGCTACACGGCTGTTATCAGCAAAGCAGAATGGGAACGGCGGCAGTGGCTAGTATGACGTCGGTTCACCGTTGGCTCAACACTTGGGTGGACAAGGTCTCCGGTTACATCGCTCTGACGTGCTTTGCCCGTGAGAAGTTTGTTTCGGGAGGTCTGCCGACAAGCAAGATTTCTGTTAAGCCCAACTTTGTTACGTCTGATGCCGGCCCTGGCGAGGGGAAGGGGGAGTATGCGCTCTTCGTTGGACGCCTGAGCCCTGAGAAAGGGATCACCACATTGCTCAAGGCATGGGCCGAAATTGGCAGGTGTTTCCGGTTGAAAGTTCTAGGCGATGGTCCACTGCGCGCCCAAATGAGTGCTGCCGCCCCTCGGGGAATCGAATGCCTTGGTTGGCGTCCACAGTCCGAGGTACAGGAGATCATGAGAAACGCTCGTTTCCTCGTATTTCCTTCGGAATGGTACGAAGGATTTCCCGTTACACTTGCTCAGGCATTTGCGGCCGGCTTGCCCGTGGTTGCAAGCGATTTGGGAGGCATGGCCGAGATCGTCAGCCATGGGCGAACTGGGCTCTTGTTCCGGGCCGGAGATGCCAACGATCTTGGCCAAACGATTAGCTTGCTTCTCCAGACTCCTGAACTGCTGCCCTCCATGCGAGTGGCCTGCCGTGCCGATTACGACGCCAAGTACACCCCAGAACGCAACTACCAGATTCTGGCGGAGATTTACAGGAGAGCGGGAGTCCCGAGCTTCGGAACTCCCGAGAGATAGCAAATGCGTCCCTTTGCCACTGAAAAACTAAAGTCTTTGCAGACTGTCCCTGGGTTTCGCTATGCAAATGCTATCCGTCGGGCAGGTATTGTCGGAGCCTTTTGCCTGCCGAAGTTATGGCAGGCGGCTTCGTGGGTGGTCGCCTCGCGTGAGGACACAAATTATACCTATTCGATTAGCGACCGCAATCTCGCCTATCTGGCTCATGCCGTTTCCTTGGTAACGGGAGCTCCCTATGAACTCACTTCCGACTATGTCGCCGAGGCAAGAGAAGATGAACGCTTAAGAACGCACGTAATTCGGGCCGTGCGGCAGAGTCCTTACCGGGAGCGTAGCGATGCGCGCTGCGAATTCGGAAGACGTCTGGGTTGGTACGCGTTCGCGCGCGTGCTCAAGCCCCGCTTGATCGTGGAAACCGGTGTAGACAAGGGACATGGAGCCGTCCTGTTGTGTGCTGCTCTGTTGAGGAATGCCGAAGAAGGATCGCCAGGACGCTACTGCGGTACGGACATCAATCCCAGAGCCGGATGGCTTCTCTCAGGTGCGTACAAAACGGTTGGCGAAATTCTCTACGGAGATTCAATCACAAGCTTGAAAAAGCTAGGTGGTCCTGTCGATCTTTTCATTAACGACAGCGATCACTCAGCGGATTACGAGTACCAGGAGTACAAAACGATTGAGCCAAAGCTTTCGCCCGGAGCGGTGATCCTTGGAGATAATACGCGCATCACGGAGAAGTTGGCCGTTTTCTCCCGTGAAACAGGACGTGCTTTTTTGTACTTCCAAGATGAGCCGGAAGGCCACTGGTATCCTGGTGCAGGGATCGGAATATCCTTTTTTCCTCGGCGATAGTGAATGCCCATTGTGCCACAGTGACTGTCTGCCGCCGCGGCCGAGATGCCCACTTCATGGTGCAATGCTAGCGGGCGGGAAC
The DNA here is from genome assembly GCA_050183935.1 of Candidatus Korobacteraceae bacterium. Lineage (GTDB taxonomy): Bacteria > Acidobacteriota > Terriglobia > Terriglobales > Acidobacteriaceae > DASZRZ01. The sequence goes on from JBFXAV010000431.1 coordinate 3,110, forward strand.
GATCGCCTCTCCACAGGAAATGGCTTGTTTACAATTCTGTCTTCATCTATGTCTAAGTTAGTTTCAAGTCAGGTAAGCTAACGTATTCAACTCAATCACATTTCAGGAGCGATAGTGCAAGCCATGTCAATTCCCGTTCGAGTCCTCGTCACCGGAGCCGGAGGTTTTATCGGACATCATCTGGTCAAGCGTTTGAAGCTGGAAGGGCACTGGGTGCGGGGAGTAGACGTGAAGTATCCGGAGTATGAGGCCAGTCCAGC
>JBFXAV010000432.1:0-3367 GCA_050183935.1 Candidatus Korobacteraceae bacterium
AGCATTGATTTTCGGCGTAGCTTGATTCTTTTTGCATAAATAAGGGGTAGACTCATGCGGAAATGTTGCGTCATTGCACTGACCTTGGTTAGCTGTGTTGCACTGGCTCAAGGGCCTGCCGGACCTCCAGCAGAGGGCCGAGGCGGAGCGGGAGCAGGTGGGCGCGGCGCTGCCAACCAGGGACGGGGCGGTAACCGCATTCCCCGCCGTGAGACGTTTGAGCGCCTGCGCAGTGGGGTTTCTTCGATCCTCGGCTGGCGTCTGGGGACTTCCGCCAAGGCCTTCCCCCACGACACGCTGGATACCGCCGGGGCCGCCGCCGATGCTGCTGAAATCATGTTCATCGCTGGTTCCAGTAAGCAAAAAATCAATGAACTGGTTCCCAAGAACCTCGACGCTAAATTGAAGCCGGGAGAGATGCAGGAAGTTCGGGACCGCCTGCGGCACTGGGTGCTCAACATGCCGGTGTATTTCACGGACGCCATGGACTCGGACGAGCAAAGCCTGCGCAAGCTGTTCGAGTTTGCCCGCGACCTGCGCATCGAGACCATTGTCTCCGAACGCATGCCGGCATCGCTTCTGCCAGTGGAAAAGCTTGCGGACGAATTTAAGATCAAGGTGGCGTTAACCGGTGACCCCAAGTCCCTGCTCTCTTCGCTGGAAGGCCGTGGTCCATCGATGGGCGCATTCGCCGACGTGGAGGCCTGGATGAAGCAGGGTGTAAAGCCTGCGGAGGCAGTAGCACAGCTCAAAGATCGTGTACTGGTCGTCCGTCTGAGCGATGCCAGCCTTGGCGGCAATGCCGCTCCAGCAGCGCAACTGCTTGAAGAGATGTACCGGCTTGAGATCAAGCCGACCATGATCATCGCGGACACTGACGCCACTACCGACGTGAGGGCAAGGGTGGTGCGCTCGGTGGAAAGCCTTGAGCGTGCAGTTCAAGGTCCCGCCGCCAAGCAAATTGCCAAGGTCTCCAAGCAAATTCCTATCTTCAGCCCCGACCGGCTTGCACCCGAGGTCCGGGAAAAGGTCTTGGCGGCACTTCCGCAGCAGGCTGCGGCGACTCCCAAGAAGCCCCGCAAGCTGCTGGTTTTTGACGCAAACGTGGGACGGGCTGGCCCCGGACGCGCTACCGGCCACGCTTCCATGCCTGCGGCCAACCTGGCGGTGGAAGAGTTTGCCAAGAAGACTGGGGCGTTTGAGGCGGTATTCAGCAACGACATTGAGAATTTCAAGTACGAGAAGCTGAAGCAGTTTGACGCCGTGTTTCTCAACAATAACGTCGGACCGACCTTCGTGGATCCGCAGGTTCGTGAGGGTTTGTTGCGCTTCGTCCGCGAAGGTGGCGGGTTGGCGGGATACCATGCAGCCAGCGTTATTTCCATGGACTGGCCGGAATTCCGCACCCTGCTCGGCGCCGCCGGAGCGAACCACCGCGCTCCAACGGAAGTAGTCACAGTGAAGATTGACGACCCTAAGAGTCCGCTCACCGCTGTTTTCCAGGGAAAGGGTTTCGAGCAGGCGGACGAATTTTACCGCTTCGATACCAAGAGTCCTACGCGCGACGACGTGCACGTGCTTATGAGCTTTGACGTGGAGAACACGGACATGAACCAAGGCGAGAATTGCCCCAAGTTCTGCGTCCGCGCCAATGGTGACTACCCGGTGAGCTGGATTCGCCGAGAAGGCAAGGGTCGCGTGTTTTACACCTCCATGGGCCATACTCCGGCATTTTTTATGTCGAAGGAGTTGAACCAGTTCTTCTTCGCTGCATTGCAGTTTGTGCTGGGAGATATGGAGGCGGATACGACGCCCAGCAACAAGCTCAGGGTGACCAGCCAGCGGTGAAGGAAGACCTTCTTACTGCTTATCGTAGGGTATTTGGAGATTTGTAACAGGGAAGGCTGGGAACACCACTGTTGATGAGTGTTGATGGCTAGGTGACCGCCATCTCGATGGTAACAATAAGATTTCGAGTACCACCGCCATCCACACGATCTGTATGCTGCATTGCAAATTACCGTAACAACGCTTGCTCCCTTTTCATTCCATGTCATAGATTCTGGACGATTTGAAACGTGCTGGGTATTCTGGCATGTCAATCTTGCGCTGGTCGCTCTACGAACCCGCGCTCTTTAAGTTAGGAGAATCGTGCATGGGTGTGCTTAAGTCGGCTGGCCAACTCGCAGGCCTTGTTGTCATGTTCTTTCTAAGTTTCGGCGCTTGGGTCGCGCTCGAACCGTCAGCTTACTCCCAGAGACTTGAAGGCATTCCCATCGGAATTCCGAATCCTCCGCCAGTAGCTCCGCGTGGCCGCGGAATGGACCCCGTGGCCGAGGCGCGATTCGAAGCCATGCGCGCCCCCCTTGAGAAGCTCACTCCCGTAACCGATGCGATGCTGCGCGATCCCTCGCCCAACGATTGGCTGATGTGGCGGCGCAACTACAATGGCTGGGGTCATAGTCCGCTTTCCCAGATCAATCGCGACAATGTAAAGAACCTGACCGTAGCCTGGACTTGGGGCATGTCGAGCGGCTTTAACGAGTTCACTCCCCTTGTGCACGACGGCATCCTGTTCTTATGGAACTACGGTGAGATCATTCAGGCGCTTGATGCCAGGAATGGCAACCTGCTCTGGGAATATACCTACGAGCTGCCCAAGGATTTTATTCGTACTACTTTCTACCGGACGAAACGGGCTCTTGCCATTGGCGGCAACAAGCTTATTTTTCCCACAGCAGACATGCACATCGTCGCCCTCGATGTGAAGACGGGCAAGGTGTTGTGGAATGTGTCGACCGATGATCCCGCCAACAGCCGCGTCTATAACGGTGGGCCGCTGGTCATCAATGGGAAGGTAATTATGGGCGCCAGCGGCTGCGCGCCTGGTGGCGCACCCAGGGCAATTGGTTGTTTCGTTGCCGGGCACGACTTAGAAACTGGCAAGGAACTCTGGCGATTTAACACGATCGCTCAGCCTGGTGAGCCCGGCGGCGATACCTGGAACAACTTGCCCGCAGATAAGCGTTGGGGGGCATCCGTCTGGGTGCCGCCGAGTTATGACCCCGAGCTAAACCTCTTGTTTGTCGGCACTGGATCTCCGTTTCCGTGGTCGTCCGTCCAGAGAGGCACCTACAACCCCGTCGGCGGGGGCAAGAACGGGGACAGTCTCTATATCAATTCCACACTGGCGATGAATCCAGATACCGGCAAGCTGGTTTGGTACTACCAGCACCTGCCCAATGACACATTCGATCAGGATTATTCCTTTGAGCGCGTTATCGCCCCAATCGAGTGGCAGGGCCGCCAGCGCAAAGTGGTGATCACCGCCGGCAAGCCTGCTGTTATCGAAGTCCTGGATGCCAAG
>JBFXAV010000433.1:0-3365 GCA_050183935.1 Candidatus Korobacteraceae bacterium
AGAGCGCCACCTACTTTGACGGCGTTCCGGTGAACGACGGCTACGGCAACATCGTGGCCCTGATTCCCAGTCCCGACGCGGTTTCTGAATTCCGCGTGCAGACCAACAGCAACAGCGCCGAGTTCGGCCGCTTCACCGGCGGCGTGGTGAATATTGCCTCGCGTTCCGGCAGCAACAACTTCCATGGTGGTTTGTACGAATATCACCGCAACAAAGTTCTGAACGCCAACACCTTCTTCGGAAACCGCGCAGGAGCCCCCCGTCCTCCGTTCGTGCAGAACCAGTACGGCGGCTACATCGGCGGCCCGATCGTCCGAGATAGGTTGTTCTTCTTCGGCGGATATGAGGGATTTAAGAACCGCGAAGGCGTACTGTTCAGAACAACCGTTCCAACTGCGGCAATGCGCACCGGCGACTTTTCGGCGCTGCTTCCCGTGGCGAATGGCGGTACATGCACTGGAGCAACCTGTCGTGTGATCTATGATCCATTGACACAGTGCGGTGCTTATGGAAACCCTGCCTGCGGTGGCAGTGTGCCGAATCGCACTCCGTTTCCTGGAAATATCATCCCAGCAAACCGCATTAGCCCGATCTCTCAGAAGTTCCTGCAGTTCCCGATCTTCGCAGCTCCGACCAACTCGAATCGCGAGCAGAACTTCGAGCGCAATGCCACTACTGGTGGCGATAACGACCAATACAACATCCGTGGTGACTACAACATCAATGACAACAACCGCCTGCTGGTACGGTGGACCCGTTGGTACTCGGCTGGCGCCTCGGTGGACGTGTATGGAAACGGTTCTTCCAACGGCGATCCTTACTCGCCGGAACGTTTCGTAACGAACCAGGCTGCGGTTGCAGACACCTGGACGATCAACCCGACCACGGTGCTGGACGTTCGCGTCGGCTTCATGCGCTGGGACTATGACCGCACTCCGGGGCATACCGGAATTGATCTTCCGGCCACGTTCGGTCTGCCGGCTTCTCCGTACGGAGAAATTTCCGAGCGGAATGGGGTGCCCGACAGCACCCGCTATCCCGGCATGACTTTCAGCAACATTACCTACAACATCATCGGCACCGGCCTGATCTATGCCAAGGACAACACCTACATCATCACCCCGACCTTGACGAAGATTGTGGGCCGCCACACGCTGAAGTTCGGTGGCGAACTGCGCCGTGCCGACATCAACTACTTCCAGAACAACAATCCTGGGGGTACGTTCACCTTCAATAACGCGGCGACCGCTCTGAATGGCGCCAGTCCCGGCGTCAACACTGGCGATTCGCTGGCCTCGTTCCTGCTCGGAATTCCTAACGGCGGTGTGTTGCAGATTTCGCCGTTCACCGCTGGCGGAGCCCGCTACCAGGGATACTTTGCCAACGATTCGTGGCAGGTAAACCAGAGGCTGACATTGAACCTCGGCGTGCGCTGGGAGATCCCCGGTGTCTACACCGAGCGCTTTGATCGTCAGGTGAGCTTCAATCCCAATATTGTCAACCCAACCACGCAGCAACTGGGCATCCTCAATCCGGTCACGGGCCAGCCGTTCAATGGCAGCTTTGTGCTGGTCAACAGCGAACTGCAACCTGAGCGTGGTCTGCGTCCGGAGAAGTTCGGACTGTTTGCTCCTCGCGTTGGTATTGCATATCGCCTGACTGACAATACGGTTCTTCGCGCCGGCGGCGGCATGTACTTTGTGCCCTCGACGGTGAACTTCCCCGAAGGTCCGACCCAGGCTGGCATCAGCTACCTGGTCAACACCATTGAAACCAGTGCCGACAATCAGGTGACGTTCTTCGGTGGGGGGCCAGGAGGGTTCATGACCACGAACCCCAACACGGCGCCCATTGCCAACCCCTTCCCGACCGGGATCCAGAACCCTGCGGGACGTGATCCGAACTTCCAGCTCAGCCTGTTGGGTGGCACGGCTCGTCACCACTATCGCGACGAGGACTTCCCGGGTTACACGCAGCAGTGGAACCTGGCGGTCCAGCGCCAGTTCGCAGGTGGTATTTCCGCCGAAGTTGCCTATGTCGGACTTCAGGGCAAGCACCTGCAGGCTGGCATCAACGTAAACACGGTTCCGCTGGAGCACATCACAAGAGCAGCCGGCGATCCAACCTATGCTACCTACCTGCAGCAGACGGTCCCGAACCCCCTGAGCGCCAGAAATGGCGGTCCGGTAAGAGCTGGTCAGTTGTCTCCGGCCAACATTCAGCGTGGTCTCTTCCTGCGGCCTTTCGCGCAGTTCGAGCAGGCGCTGCGTTCTTCTTATTTGGGATCGAACCAGTACCACTCGCTGCAGTTCAAGGCTGATAAGCGGTTCGGTGCAGGCGGTCTTCTGAGCGCAAACTACACGTTCTCAAAGAACACCACCAACGCCGAAACTTTGACCACATGGCTGGAGTCGCCTCTCGGTGGCACCGGCGGCTACCAGAACCCAACCGATCTGGATAGCGAGTGGGCGCTCTCCAGCTTTGACGCACGTCACCGTGCAGTGATCAGCTACGTGGTGGACCTGCCGTTCGGCCAGGGACAGCGGTTCCTGAATGGAACGTCTGGAGCCGTCAGCAAGTTGGTCAGCGGCTGGAGCGTCAACGGCGCGACCACCTTCCAGGCTGGTTTCCCGCTGGCTCTTACCGCAATCAATGCTGGTCAGGGTTGGCCCTCGTTTGGATATTCACTGCGTCCTAACGTCGTTGCTAACTGCGACCGGCAGGTTGACGGAGCTGCCCAGTCGCGGCTCGGAAACGTGGCGGACACAAGTGCTCCACGCTGGTTCAATACCAGTTGCTTTACGGTGCCCGCTCCCTGGAATTTCGGGAACGAGAGCCGCACAGATTCCGTTCTGCGCGGCCACGGCATCAACAACTGGAACATGACCCTGTCGAAGAAGACGAACATCACCGAGCAGGTGGCTCTCACCATCCGCGCGGAGGCGTTCAACCTCTTCAATCGCGTGCAGTTTGGCAGGCCGAACCAGCAGTTGAACAATACCCAGTTCGGCATTGTTACCTCGCAGGTTAACCAGCCTCGCCTGTTCCAGCTTGCCGCCCGCCTGACCTTCTAACGAGGGTTAAGCGGCAACAAGTTGAACAGCAAGCAGTCGGGCGGATCGAGTTTCGATCCGCCCTTTTTTATTGCTTCCTGCTTTTGTTCTTGATGCCAATTAATGCTGGAGATTCGGTTTTCCCGAAGGTACACTACCCCGGTGTTTTGAGGAGGGGATGGTCGTGTCATTAACCACCACAACGCAGTGTTTGCGAATTTTCAGGGGAGCCGCGCTATCGGCACTGGTGATCACTGCCACTTTGGTCGTGGCGCAAAATAAGTCGTGGAAAGACTATGGCGGGAGTGCCGA
>JBFXAV010000434.1:0-3345 GCA_050183935.1 Candidatus Korobacteraceae bacterium
CGGGATCCCGCGGCGCTGCCCGGCACTCCGGATCAACTCTGCCGGAGGCGACAGCCCGCAAAGAAAACCGCCCAAGGCTGGCCAGACCGAAGCACTCCCGAAGCGCCCGACGGGCTTTCGGAAGCCTATGAGAACACTAGGCACTCCTAGGCGGATAGCTGCAGGACAGCCAAACGTCAACGATAGCGGAAACGCAACCAGATTGTCAACGCAACCAGCAAACTCAACAATTTCCGGACCAAAAACGGGTGCTAACCATAAAAAATACCCAAACTCATGGCACAAGCGGAGTGAAATTCGGAACTACTCGTACGCCAGAGCGTCGATTGGGTCCTTCTGAGCCGCTTTGTAGGCAGGGTAAATCGCTCCCAGGATGGCGCCGACCAGCGCGATGATGGCTGCATACACGATCCAATCCGGCTGAATCTCCACCGGCAACGTAGGAAAGCGGGCGCGGATAGCATTCTTGGCGGCGTAGCTCACAATGATGCCCACAACCGTCCCCACGGCAGCCAGCACTAGCGTCTCCCGCACGACCACGTTGACCACATATAGTTTGGAAGCGCCCATGGATTTCAGAATTCCAATCTCGCGCGTCCTTTCCAGCACCGCCGTATACATGGCCTGGAAAATCACGATGAATCCGATGACCACGGCCACCCCAATAACGACCTCAATGAACTGTTGCAAACCAGGAAGGTTTCCCGCCGTCATCATGGTGAGGTATTCGCGCATGGAAAGCACTTTGTACTGCTGCATTCCATCGACCTGGTGGATCGACTTGGCTACTGGTTCGACATTCGCCGGGTTATCGACCTTGACGTAGAAGACAGAGGCCTTGTCCTGCGCCCCGATCAGTTCCTGGAGCGTCTCAATAGGCAGAAACTTGCGCGCTCCGCGGCCATTCTGCACCACTCCGGCAATCTCAAACTTGTGGTTAAGAATTTCAATGGAGTCGCCGGCGGTCACGTTCTCCGAGGCGGCAAAGAAGTCATCCACAATCACCTGGTTGGGGCCGGTGAATGGGCCTCCAGAAATAAAGCGAAACGGCCCGCCCAGGCGCTGGAAGCTTTCAGCGTCAATGCCGTAAATGACCTCCACGCTTCCGGTGGCGCTTAAGTGCCAAATCACCGGCGCAACTTCGGTGACGTGCGGCAGCTTGCGCAGAACATCGGCTACGCGGATGGAAACCGGAGCACCGCTGAGTCCCGCGAGAAATGACGATCCCGGCGGCTGCACAATAATGTCAGCCCCAATTCCGGCGGTGCGCTGCTTGGCGTCATTCAGCATACCCAGCGACAAGCCCACGATCACCAGGATCAACGTGACTTCCACGGCAATGGCAACCACGCTCACCAGCGAGCGGATGGGCCGGTGCAGCAGGTTGGCAACAATCATTCGGTTCATCTGGCAGAATTATATAAGGGGGGCACGCCCTACTTGGCACTGAGGGTGCTGCGCCGACTATTCGGCGACACTGCTGTATCCCTCGCTGCGGCCCCTGAGGGGAGCACTCTGCCCGAACAGCTCCGCGTGAACGCGCTCGCGCTCCTGGTCCATCTGCTCCGGCGTGGCTCCAAGGCGCTGCAAGATCGTTTCGGTCATAGCCAGTGCCACCTCGCCTTCGCCAGAAAATGCGCTCTGCACCCCTGCTTCTTTCAAAGCTCTCAATCCACGAAGGTGCGTTGTCCGAGCCAGTACGTGGATGTCGCGATTCAACTCGCGCGCCACTCGTGTCACTTCCTTGCTGCTGGCAACGTCCGCGGTCAGGATCAAGCTGCCGGCAACTGGAACTCCTGCGGCCTTCAGTGTCTCCGGATGGGTAGCATCGCCATAAACCGCTCGAATGCCTTCCGCCTTCAGATTTCGGACCGTCTCCATATTGAGCTCGATCACCGTTGGATCAATTCCATTGCTTCGCAAAAGCCGCGTCAGAATCTGTCCTGTAGGCCCGTAGCCCACAACCACGGCGCGATGCGGATAGGTGGAAGGGGCATAGTAGGTGTCTTCATGCGCGGCACGCACCGCCCGGCTGGATTCGCTGTTTAGCAACCTCCAGAGCCAGGGTATCCGCGCTACCTGGCGCTCCACTCGGTCTGAAAGACGGAACAGAAGAGGACTCAGGATGATGGAAATAATCGAGACCGTGACAATCGTATTCATCCCAGCCTCGGGGAGGATTCCCATGTCCTTTCCCAGCGATGCCAGGATGAATGAAAATTCCCCAATTTGCGCCAGTGCTACGCCAACCGAATGCCCCACGCTGAAGGGATAGCGCAAGATCGCCACCACCAGAATCGCCACCGCTGGCTTGCCCACGAGCACAATGGCTAGCGCGGCAGCCAGCAATCCAGGCGATTCCAGCAAGGAATGCGGATCCAGCAGCATGCCTACGGAAACAAAAAACAGAACAGCAAAGGCGTCCCGCATGGGGAGAGCCTCGGATGCTGCTCGCAAGCTGTAGTCTGACCGGCCGACCACCATGCCGGCAAGGAATGCCCCCAGCGCCATGGATACGCCAAACATTACCGTTGAACCCACGGCAATTCCCAGCGCCAGAACCAACACGGTCAGGGTGAAGAGTTCACGTGAGTGCGTAGCCGCAACTTTGTCCAGCAGCCACGGAATCGCGCGGTTGCCAATAAGGAATGTGAACGCGATGAGTCCGGAAACCTTCAGCGCCGTAACGCCAAGGGTTAACGAGAGGCTTGAGCTTGACGCCGATTCACCCAGAAGCGCCGGGAGAAGAACCAAGATCAAAACTGTAAACAGGTCTTCTACGACCAGCCAGCCCACGGCAATGTGTCCCGTAGGAGTGTGCAGTTCTCGGTTATCCGAAAGAACTCGAATCAGCACCACTGTGCTGGCGACAGATAAGGCGACTCCGAACACGATGCTCGCCGGCCAGTCCCATCCGAACCAGTGTGCGGCGACGGCTCCTAACCCTGTCGCCACCACACTTTGTGCAACGGCGCCGGGAAGCGCCACGCGCCGCACGGCCAGCAACTCATCCAGATGGAATTGCAGGCCCACACCAAACATCAGCAGAATGACGCCAATCTCGGCAAGTTGCTCCGCGAGAGCCGCATCGGCCACAAAACCTGGGGTATAAGGACCAATGGAAATTCCCGCCAGCAGATAGCCTACGATCGGCGACAAACCAATTCTCTGGGTAATGTAGCCGAGCACCAGGGCCGCAGTCAGCCCACCAGCCAGTGTCGCGATCAAATCCAGATTATGCATTCAACGTTCATTTATACCTAACAGCCCGGCCAGCGTCATCGTTGAGACACCAGACGACTGCTTTTCGCAGCATTGAACGCTCATGAACAATCCCTTGGAGTT
>JBFXAV010000435.1:0-3328 GCA_050183935.1 Candidatus Korobacteraceae bacterium
CATTCAGGGCAACGCCCAATAAACAGGAGGCGGGAGCATGCGGCAGCCATTGTAGCCCTCCAGGCAACCGATAGCTTCACAATAAGCTCGTTCGGGCCAACACTCGAATGAAATTGAAGAACTAGGCTATGACCCGAGCTGTTTTCAGAAGAGCAGCTTGAGCGCCAGTTGCATCTGCCGCGCATCGCGCGCGCTGGAAATCCGGCCAAAGTTTGGCGTGAAGGCAACGCGATTCGGTACTCCGAAGTTGGCGCGATTCAGCACGTTGAACATTTCCGTGCGGAACTGTAGCCGCATATCTTCCCTGCGCAGCGGGAACTCCTTTTGCAGAGCCATATCCAACTGCACGTCGCCAGGAGCAAAGACAATGTTCCTGGAGGAATTTCCGAAGGTAAACGCCGCAGGCATCACGAATGCTCCGGTATCGAACCAGCGGTCGGGACTGCGTCCAGAACTCAGGTTGGGATTGCGAATTACATCCGGGCGCTGCGCCGGCCCCGGCCCCACATTGGCGTTATCGGAGCCCAGGTTCACCGTGAAGGGCGCTCCACTCTGTGCCGTGAAGATACCGGAGAGTTGCCAGCCATTAGCAAGCACACCTAAAGCGCCATTCATTGCCGGTACTGGGAGTTGGTACGACGCCATACCCGTAAAGCGGTGCAGGTGATGGAAACTGGAAAGTGCGCGCTCGGTCAATCCGCCGGGTCGGCGAATGTTGTAGTTATAGACGTCCTGCGGCAGGTTGGCCTCGTACTCCGTTCCGCCGGGGTCGGAGGCATCATCGATCGATCGCGACCAGGTGTGATTGGCGGAAAGAAACAATCCGTGGGACGCGCGCTTTTCCACTCGCAAGCGCAAAGCGTTGTAGCTCGACCATCCATCCCAGCGGATGGCAACCACCTGCGCCAGTTGTGGGGCCGGCCTGCGGGCAGCGATGTTTCCAGGCCCCTCTACGGGAACGTTGAGTACAGTGCGATTGTCGGCATGGTTGATGCGGGAACCGAAGTAGGCGACTTCATAGAGCAGATCGGGCATCAACTGGTGCTGCACGCTCAAGCTCCAGGCTTGGTTGTACTCCGGCTTGTACTCATGGATCATGGTATTGCCACCCGGAGCCGCCGCCGTCGAGGCAAGAATGTTGCGGGTGGTCAGCGTGGGCAGCGCCGCGCCAGCGGAGGTTACCACCTGCTTGTTGAAGAAGAACGGCAAATTGGCGGCAAGGTCTTGCTGCACGCTATACGCCCACTGATTGTTATGGATTCCGAAGCCGCCGCGCAGCACCATGTCTGCCTTGGTGGGCAGTCTCCAGGAGAAGCCCAACCGTGGAGAGAAACGTTTCAGGCTGTTGTCCAGAAGGCTGCGGTCCCACCCCAGAGCCGCTGAAGTCGTAACCGGAATTCCGTTCGGAATCAGGGGCAGCAGCGCATTCGCTGAGGGGTGGATGTTCCCGTCCTCATCGGTGGCGATCACATAGCGCGCTGCCGGACCTCCGGCGAAGTCTACCAGCGAGAGGCGATTGTCCTGGTCGCGCATCTGCTGGTTGTACTCCCAGCGCAAGCCAATGTTGAGGGTCAGGTTTGGAGTTACCTGCCAGTCATCCTGGATGTAAGGATGAAACCACAGTGTTTGGCCGCGTTCATCCTGCCGTCCGATGCCTACGTTAGCTTGCGTGGGATATCCAAGAAGAAAATCCGCAAACGCGTTCCCCGCGGACGGCGTGCATCCTGATCCGGTCAGTTGCGAGCATGACTGCGTCCAGCGTGGGGTGAATACATATTGGCCGCGTGCCGTGTTAGGAGCAACCGGGTTGAACCGCAACACAAACAGGTACCCGCCCATAGTAAGCGTGTGCCCACTCTTGTGAATCATGAGCGTTTCCGTGAACTCGATGTTCCGGTTCGCACGCGTTACCGCCAGCGACGGATCGCCGAAGGGGCTGAACTGTCCCGAGAGATTGAAGAATGGATAGCCCAGATCACGAGAATCCGGCGACACCCCTTGGAGTCCTGCCGCGGCCGGAAAATTGATGCCGGAGTTCTGGTTAGCCTGTCCTCCGGAAACCGTGAGCCAACCCACGCGGAAGGTGTTCAGCAGCGCCGGGGAAAAGGCGTGGCGCCAATCGATGACTGCGTTCTTGGTGTGTGTAGTCAGGTCCCGACCGAAGCCGGGGAGCAGCGTCTCATTCAGAATTGACGTGCCGAATGGCTGAAATGCTCTGGCCTCAAAAGCTGTGTAGCGGCCGAAGATCGAGTCACTGTCGGAAAAGCTGTGATCGATACGGATGCTGCCCTGATCGAGGTCATTAGTTTCGCGCTCCACCCCACGATAGTTCTGGGCAATGCCCGGAAGATTGGGGAGCGGAATCTGTGCCAGCATCGACTGAGCGACGGGATCGATGCGGTTGCCGGGAATCGTATTGTTTGCGAATGGCTGCCGCGCGCCGGTGAGCGCATCCGTGGTAAGCGGATCAAACGATGCGGCCAGGCCAGTCAGGTTTCCTGCGCGCATTGCGGCCGTTGGAACGCTGAACACCCGCGTCTCCGATCGGCGAACTCGCAGCGCGTCATAACTCAGGAAGAAAAACGTTTTCCCGTGCCCGTTGTAAGCACCAGGAATTACCAGCGGCCCACCCAGGGTCGCCCCGAACTGGTTTTGACGGAATGGCGGAATGGGAGCGTTCGGGTCCGCGAAGTAATTCCTGGCATCGAAGGCACTGTTGCGCAGGAACTCGAACGCGCTTCCATGCAGCCGGTTGGTGCCAGACTTTGTCACCACGTTCACCAGCGCAGCCGCTTTGCCGCCATATTCCGCCGAATACAGTTGCTTTTGAATACGGAACTCGTGGATGGAGTCAATCGAAGGACTAATTACCAGGTTATTGAAGTATTCGTCGGTGACCTTCGACCCATCGACAAGATAGATATTGTGTCCCGCCCTTTGTCCCCCCACGTTGATGAGAGGCCCGGTCTGGTTCAGCGCAGCTCCGCGGGTGCCTCCCGGAGGCAGCACTACTGTGTCACTCAGGTTGGCAAGCTGAATGAATTGGCGGCCATTGAGCGGAAGGTCCACCACCTGCTGCGTGCCCACTACGTCATCGATCTCCGCCGAGCGGGTTTGCAGCAACGGAGCCGTCTCCAGTACGGTGAGTTCCTGTGCGACCTGAGCGATCTGCATCCGGAACTCCAACTGAGCAGTACGGCCAGCCTGTACCAGCACGCGGCTGGTAGCGTTTGCAAAAGTTGGAGCCTCCACTGTCACCAGGGATTCCCCCACTGGCAGGTTGACCAGCACAAAGCTTCCTATCTCGTTGCTGCGCGCAGTGAATCGG
>JBFXAV010000436.1:0-3328 GCA_050183935.1 Candidatus Korobacteraceae bacterium
CACGGAAAGCGGATCGGGAGGGAAGAAGTTTGACGGTTCTAATGACAGCGCCAGCAACTCGGCGGCATCACTGGCAAAGACAATGTGATAGCGAAAACGTTCGCGATCGTGGGCCGCGACCTCGATTTCCACCTCGCGCACAATAGCTGTGAAATCCGCCGAGCGCGAAGGCGCGTGAACCGCAATTGCATCCCCAGGGAACACGTCACTGCTGCCTGGCGGGAGGAAATCGCTCCAGGTTGCGTACTCTCCGGACCATGAAGTCTGAGTAGCATCATCGAGCAGCGCCAGCACAGCGTTCTGGCAGTCGCGCGAAGTGCGTGCCGCGGGAGCAGCTATAAACCGCACCACGCCGCGCAGTCCGCTATCCGGCCCGCGAGATTCGGCTGCGACACTTGACGGGTCCACCAGCCGTGCTTGTGCTCTTCCACGACTACGATAGCGCACCACAATCTTTTCGCCATCCGCCGGAACGTGAGCGGAGAAGAACCATAGCTCCGCATCCTGGGTGACGCGGCATTCCGAGCCCTCTGCAAGCCCCCCCACCAGGCGCGTGCGATATGGTTGACCCGGAAGTGCGCTGCGAACTTCCGCGTCCACCGTGCGCAGCAGGCGAGTAAAGGCGATTGCGCAGTGCATGTCCACCGCGTTCACCAGCGCATAGGTACAAAACTCCGGAGTATTAGGAAGCACATCGTCATAGAGCACCGTTGAAGGCGAGATCAGCGAAGCCGGATTATTGGGGTCGATTTCATGAGCCTCAAGAACGACGCGCAGCTCGGAGTGGGTTGGCATGTTGCCGCGTCCGCTGCCGGCCGGGTGTGCCGAAGAATGGAATGTCTGTCCTCGCCGGTAGTTCTCGCGGGCGTATGTGCGCGTGGTAAGCACATACCGCCGTCCTGCCACGGTGGTGAGAGGAGTCCCCATGACAGCGCCGTTGATGAAAGCGGTGATGTCGACCTCAGTTCCGTTGGGAGTAATTTGAAACCCGGCGACGCAGTTGGCTGCGAGCTGTGCACCGTTATAGAGTCCACCCAGTATGCCGCTGGAAGCGGCGGTGAAGTTTACGTCACCGTGCTGAAGAATTAGCGCGCCGCCCATCTCCAACTGCTCGGCGAAGGTCACAAGAGTGCTGCCGTCAGTTCCAGTGCCTCCTTCCACCCGTAGCCTTCCTTGGCTTACGAATACTGCGTTGGAGGGATCGAGTTCACTCCACCACTCCGGGCGCAACATGGCGTCACGGAATTCTTCATCCAGCAGTAGTGAAGTGCTACGCGTGAACGGAGTGCTGGAAAGATAGAAACGAAGGTTGAAACCGTCGCCAAGGAAATAGTCCTTTACATAGGCGCGCGGTTCCAGCCGTCCAATCAGGGTCGCGTCATTGGCCCATGCACCCGAAGAGGCCAGTTGTAACTGGTCCCGCGAGAATGCGGTATCCGCCTCATCAAGCACATGCGTGACCGCCCCTATGGGCTCAAGGCGCAGCGTGCCATTATGCGCGCGATAGCTGGCGCGGGAACGAACCGCGACTTCGGCAGCGTGCTCCGACCAGCTTCGCTGCGAAGTGGCCGAATAAAACGCGAGTGTGGCTGCATCCTGCACTGCCGTGGTATTGAAAGCGCCCGGCGCAAGATCCTCCGCCATTTGCTTGAGAATGGAACCAGCCGTGCGGTTCACGAATGCTGCCCGCCGAGGCAGGGTCTTGGAATCCAGCAGCCATTCGTCACCGAACGCCACGATGGCATAACGGTAGACGGGACCATGTGCCGCCCATCCCAGATATTCATAGCCAGGCGTTGCGGAGATATATCCGGTAAACAATGGAGTGCCATCGTCGCGGGTCAGCAACACGCGCGCGCCCTCCACAGGCACGATGAACTGTGGGCCATCTGCAATCAGCCAGGCACGCAGTTGCGCCGGTCGGTTCAGTTGCCGTTTGACACGTGGGGCATGATCGGAGTCCAGCCCGGCGGTATAGTCACGCGCGTTGCCGCCGTCGAAGTTGTCGATGGTCAGGTGCATAGATTGAGCTCAGGCAGGCTTCGTTTTTCCAGACAGGCTTCAGTTCTAAGGAGGTTAGTAAAGCGCCGCACTCGCAGCAGGGAAGAGCGAGCGGTAGCAAAGCACCTGCTCGTTGTCATTGATGTCGCGGTGCGGCAAGGCAAGGAACGCAGCGTGAAGTGCGTGTCCCGTTAGTCCAGGCGCGATCTCGAACTTCTGCTCCGCCGCTGGCGCGGTCGGTTGCAGCCGTGGATAGTGAAAACAAACTCGTCCACCCGATTCTTCTTCGAAGATGAACACGGCGGACCATTCTTGAAAGAAACTTCCACCCTCGCGATCGACGAATCCGACCACTTTCTGTGCAATTGAGCCTGCTGAGGGAACTCCGCCGAGTAGCGGCTGCGCCAGGATGACCGAGGTCGCAGTCTTGGTCGCGACTCGTCCCACGTTGAAGGTGATGCGCCGCAGGTAGCTGGAGTCCAGCGCCACGTCGAAGGGGTTCCTTACATATGCGCCCGCAATGGGAGAGCCGACGAACCCGGTCTGCAGCTGGTAGTCGGCATCCACGGCTAAAAGATCTCCCACGGTAAACGAACCCAGCGAGCTAGCGTTCACGAATAATTCCGTGGCAGTGGAGCCCGGTAACACCGCGACACCGTTAAGAGCTGTTCCGCCGGAGCCGGTGGGGGTTGAGTTCTGGTCTGCCGCCAGCACATTCATGTGCTGCGATCCTCCGGCGAGTGCCATCTGCAACTTGCCCCACTCCCGGAACTCGAACTCCAGCCGGGCCTCAAGCCCGGCGCGAGCCTGTGATGAAGGCGCACCTTTGCTGCCAGCACGCAAAAGTTCAAAGCGCGTGGCTGAGGAACGGCGAAAGCCTTCTGTCCATCCGAGATCCAGCCACGGCTGGGGAGGCGCATCGAGCGGAAAAGAGCCGTGTTTCGCCGGATCGAACACCACGGGCGTGCCCGTGGCGCGGTCCACCGGCGCGAAGTACGCACGCACGCGACGTGTTGCCGGCATCATGGTGGCGCGAACTGCCGTAGTGCTCATGCAACCTCCGGTTCAGGGAAGTAAAAGACGGAGAGATGCGCTGTTCGGCGTAACTCTCCGCCGATACTCTTGGCCGCTTCGAACTGTGGAATTCCCCACAGCACCATGCTGCCAAGCAGAGCGGGCTCCGCTTGCGTGTAGTCCAGCTTGGGAGTACGCGGAGGCTGGCACACACGCAACAACTCCGCATCCAGCGTGCCCAGCGTGCGGCCGCGATCATTGCCGGTGGCATCAGCGCCCACGGCCCGGTAGGAGATGCTCAGTTCCATTCTCA
>JBFXAV010000437.1:0-3309 GCA_050183935.1 Candidatus Korobacteraceae bacterium
GGCGTCAAATTCCTCGCCGTCTTCATCGCCTTCCATCTCAAAAAAATCGGAAACGTAAAGGAAGGCGTCACGTTCGAGTCCGATCTCAACGAACGCAGACTGCATCCCTGGAAGGACGCGGGTTACCTTGCCTTTGTAAATGGAACCAGCGAGCGTGTATTCGTTTTCGCGCTCGTAGTAAACCTCTGAGAGTTGCCCATCCTCCACCAGGGCTACACGGGTCTCGTGCGGGGTGGAAGACACAAAAAGTTCTTTCGACATGCTTGCTCCGGAGCCCTCCTGCCAAGTGGGGCAGGACGAGCGTTACCGGCGAAGTTGGAGGGGGTCGGGAGCAGCGCGAAACACCAGCGCCCAGCGGAGAAGAGCAACCTTCACCCGGCAGGCTTCAGCTGAGATTGGAATTCCTGACGGACGCTCCTCAAGTGCTGGAAGCGGAAATTCCGCTCACCGGCGCCGGGCTGGCGCACTCCCATGTCCTCCTGCAACTGGAGCGACTGGGCGGTGAAAGCGGAATTGTTCCATACATCGTCGGCCCAGCTGTCAATCCGTGTGCTGGGCTTGAGGCGTCCGATAAAGAACTTTGTGATCAGCTTAGGAATTTCGCACCTTATGG
Source organism: Candidatus Korobacteraceae bacterium (assembly GCA_050183935.1). Taxonomy (GTDB): domain Bacteria; phylum Acidobacteriota; class Terriglobia; order Terriglobales; family Acidobacteriaceae; genus DASZRZ01. The sequence goes on from JBFXAV010000437.1 coordinate 614, forward strand.
TTCCGGCGGAACACCGCCTGCGAACCTTGCACGCGCTTCGGGGGTTGTGACCGCTCTCCCAAACCGCAGCTCACTGAAAACTCCCGCGCTTCCCGCGCTGGAGGAGTCGCCTAATGGGCTGCGCTCGAGGGGGCCGTTCCCCGCCCCTTTGCGCTGCTGCAATCCCGTCCGGCCTCTCTACGACCGGCAGATGCCCTCGTCACGGGAGGGCGCCGTAATCAATCTTTTCTGCCCTGTCCAGGGCTGGAATCTCACCCCGGATGGGGTACAACCTTGAATTCAAAAACCTTAATTCACAAAACGGCGCATGCGGACATTCATCACCAGACCCAGCGCCAGAAACATAAACACAATGGAAGACCCGCCGTAACTCATGAGCGGCAGAGGTATTCCGGTGACCGGCATGAAGCCGACTACCATGCCGATGTTGACCAGGATGTGAAACACCATCACTGCTACTACACCCATTACCACAAAGCCTCCGGCCCGGTCTGGCGCCGTCTGAGCATTGTGGATCAGCCTCATCAGCACCATAAAGTATAACAGCAACAGGCCCATGGCTCCTATGAAGCCGTGCTCTTCCGCGAATGCGGCGAATATGAAGTCAGTCTGCGGCACGGGAAGGAACTGCAATCCGGACTGGCTTCCCTGCATGAGTCCCTTGCCGGTCAGGCCTCCCGAACCAACTGCAATCAGCGATTGAATTACCTGGTACCCGGAGCCGTGATAGTCAGCGCTGGGATCGGTGAAGCTTACCAGGCGCTCTCGCTGGTAAGGCTTAAGCACCGCCCAACCCACCGGCGCCAGCAGGGCCGCAAGCATCACCAGCACCATAGCTTGTTTGAAACGCAGTCCACCAAGAAACAGCCCCATGAAAACGATGGGAATGTAAGTCAGGGTAGTACCCAGGTCAGGCTGGCTCAGAACCATAAGGCTGGGCACGCCAACTAGCAGCCCGGCCTTGATCACGTCTCCCCAACTGCACTCGCGGGTACGGTTGTCCGCCCAGTACTTGGCCACGGCGAGAATCAGGACAAGCTTGACCCACTCCGATGGCTGCAAATGGACGCTTCCATAAAGCCGTATCCAGCGCCGCGCGCCCATATACTTTTCGCCGATGAGCATCACCGCCACCAGCGAAAGCAAGGACACTATGTAAAACCAGGGCACCTGCTCCAGCAGGAACTGGTAATTCACCCGGCTAACGATAAACATGAGTACCAGGCCGATCAGCACCCAGTAAGTCTGTTTCTCGTGCGCTCCCGCATGGCGAGTGTTGTAGGTGGCGCTGTATATCTGCAGGATTCCAAGCGAACAGATCAGCAGCACCAGGCCCAGCAGGAGCCAGTCGAAGTCACGGAATGAGATATAGCGTTTCACGAGAAGCAATTCACCATCAGCGGCTAGCGTTCAACGAGTCCACCGACGGCGTTTCCTCCGGTATTGCCCACTGCTCCAGCGGGAAGCGTCCGCTATGAATAACCTCGTTCCCGTCGTCGCCAGAGGCGGTCCAGAGTGCCGCCATCTCCGAATCCGTTTTCACAACAGACTGGATGTCATTGGCAACAACTGTCCCGCCATTTGCTGCGGCGATCTGGGGCATCTCAACAGCGCCAGCCTGCACAAAACGTTCCATGCCGGGAGCCGCCACAGCCAGCTTGGTCATCTCGATTTTGTGCTTCTTTTCCATGTACGTGCGAACCACCTGGGCAGCGGCACGGGCGGAATAGTAGCCGTGCTCCCCGCCAACCATGAGTACGGAGACCAGTACTTCGGGATTGCGGCGCGGAGCGAATCCTACAAACCAGCCGTTGTCCTTGAACTTGCTGCCAGCTGCGCCGAGCCTGGCCTTGGTGGCGTTGCTGATGATTTGCGAACTGCCCGTCTTGCCGGCAAAGTCAACGCCCTGAAGGTGCGCGCTGGGGGCGGTGCCGATGGGATTGACCACCTCCGCCATGGCGTCGGTAACGACCTCCCAGTGCGCGGGATCGATGGGAACGCGCTCCTGTTTCTGGAAGTCCTCCGATACCTCACGGCCAAGCTTGGCGAGGTCGCCCGGGAAGGCAACGTGCGGCTGCGTAAGCTGGCCGCCAACCGAGATGGCGCCAATCGCCCGCGCCAGTTGTAGCGGAGTCACCGTCACCGCGCCCTGCCCGATGCCGACGGAGATGGTTTCGCCTGCGTACCACTTCTGGCGGTAGTTGCGAATCTTCCACTCTTCCGAAGGAACCAGCCCGGAAACTTCATTTGGCAGGTCAACACCTGTCTTCTTGCCCAGCCCAAACTTCTCGGCATACTTGTGAATACGCCCAATGCCCAGACGATCCGCAAGTGTGTAGAAGTACGTATCGCAGGACTGGTAAATGCCTTTTGCCAGATCCACGATCCCGTGCGTGCGCCGCTCAGAAACTACCCAGCACTTGAAGTAGCGCCCGTAGAACGTGCCTCCACCTCCGCAGTTCACGTGCAGGTTCTGGGCAATGTTTTCTTCCAGGCCGGCGATACCCATAATGATCTTGAACACCGAACCCGGGGCCAACTGCGCCTGGATGGATTTGTTCAGCAGGGGCTTGCGTTCGTCGGTTACCAGACGGTTCCATTCCTGGCGGCTGATGCGCACCGCAAACTCATTCGGATCGAATGTCGGACGGCTCACCATGGCCAGAATCTCGCCGGTCTTGGGGTCCATGGCAACA
>JBFXAV010000438.1:0-3307 GCA_050183935.1 Candidatus Korobacteraceae bacterium
ATGTATTTGAGGACACGGTATGGCTCGACCTGTTTGCAGGCACAGGCGCCGTTGGCATTGAAGCGCTTAGCCGTGGAGCACGATCCGTGTACTTCGTAGAATCGTCAAAGAAGGCAGCCTCCACCATTCGCGACAACCTGCGCTCGCTTGGCATTCGAGAAGGCTTTGAGGTACAGGAGCGGGAGGTATTGCGATCGCTGCGGCTGCTCGATGCGGAAGCGGTGAGCTGCGACTATTGCTTTCTGGATCCACCTTACAGCGACCACGAGGCATATTCGGATACGCTGAGCTTCCTCGCTACCTCGCGTCTGATTGGGCCCCATAGCCAGGTCATCGCGGAGCACGCCCGCCACTTCGATCCTGGCGCCCAGTTCGGGGCATTGCAACGCTTCCGGCTGCTGGAACAGGGAGACGCCGCGCTTAGTTTTTACCGGCTGGGGTAGGGCAAGGGCTATAAACGTTATCCCCGCTCAAACGCGTGCTTCTGCTCCAACTCTTCCTGGGCGCGGAGCATGGCAGCCTGAAACGGTTCTGCTTCGGCCAGCAATTTCTCCGTTGCCGAGGCGTACTCCCCATCAAGGTTCAAAAGACCGGCTGAGGCCAGGCCAGCGGCAAGTTCTGCGATCCTTGTTGCCGAGGCGCCGAGGTATTGCGCGTCGGCAGGGTCGGCGACCCAGACGCGGGTTGATTTACTTCCCGAGCCAGCGGCATCCCCTTCGGCGCGGGCTTCAAGCCGTGTCTGCCAGAACACCTTGCGCTGCAGAAACTCGAGAATTTCTATCTCGGTAGCCTGCCCAAAGACCCATCGATTGCGCCGGAAGTCCCAACTGCGGCTCCCGAACTGAATCGGAATCCGTTTGGGACTTTTTACAAACTCAATTTCTTTCGTGTCCACAGCCTTGCGCAGAGTGTTGATAACCGCCCACTCGATGTCTTTCGCTTCCAGCGACGGCAGGACCTCTTTGAGGGTCATGGTCAACTGGAGAGAAACGAGCGCGTGCAGCCCCCGGCCGTCTTCCAGGCGTACCGTGCCCTGCAGGATGTAGAAGTCTGCGCCGGTCTGCGAGCGAAAGAATGGCCACTTCAGTTCCACGGTCAACGGCATGCCGTGCAACGTTACATAGACCTGCGTGGCTCCAGTTCCATTCGCTTGAGCTTCTGTCATGTTTCCTGTTTCTCCTGTTGGACGCCAGCCTGCGGGCTGGTGCTCGGGCAAGGCAGTGATCTGTTCCGGGCCCATTTTACTGTGAGCTGGAGGAAAGCGGGAGCACCGACTATTGTGGGAGATATGTTTGTGTGCAGCGACGTGCGCGAGGCTAGCCGCGACGGCGGTCAACGATGGAGAGCACGCGATCGACGAGCGAAGGCGGGTCGTCAGCGGCAGGGTTCGCGGTTCGGAATGGGACCACAGGCGGCTCAGCGCCGCTTTGCGCGCTCCAAAGAGCACGGCGCAGGTTGTCGACCCGGCTTTGCAGGCGCTTGAGGTTCCGCCGCAGTTTGCCGCCGCTCGCGGGAGTAATTTCCGGGCCAGTCAGCACGGTCAGCGCATGCGCTTCGGAGGCAATGCCGCTGGCGTCGCTATGAATGCGTTCCATCTGTTCCGCAAGGTTCCTGGGACTGCTCTGCCGCTTCATCATGCTCCCCGGTTCATGAACTGCTGCACGAGGTGCGCAGCTCGTTGTGCTGCCGACTGAATACTGCTGGCGTGACGCTTGCACGCCGCCGCTGCGCTGGAATCCGAAAGAATCAGTTCGCTGCATCCTAAGACGACGGCAAGCATGTTGTTGAGATCGTGAACGATCTCGGGCACGTGTGCAGCATTCCGTTTGTCGCGGCGCTGGTCGCCTTCGTCACGAACCAGCTCGTAATCCAGAACACGAATGCCAACGGAGTTGGAAAAAAATGGAATTCTGCGCGGAGCAACGCGCGCGACTCGTCCCCGGCAAAGTACCAGCAGGCGGGCGTCCCCAGAGAGCTGGCGCGGCACGGGCAGCAATAGTTCCAGAGTGGAGGCTGCCGGAGACACGCTGCACCCTCGCAGGAGCACTCCGGAGCAGCTTACGTTTTCGGTTACGGCGCGGCGCCAGCGCAGTTCGCCGACAACGCGGTACTTGAGCGGCAAGCGCAAACGGAAGCGGCGAGCGCGGTTAAAAGAATTCCTTTCGGCGGGCATTCACAGTCCTCCGTGCCATGAGAAGTCCCACCACAGAACCATACTGAATTCGATGCGTGTTCGGACATCGCGCTACTATTACGCAAGCCGCTGGCCGGGTGGGCACGCGGCATTCGCCGTTCGGCAAGGGCTCACTGCGACCCACGATTGCAACGGTGATACACGGCATTGAGTCCATGAATTCCGCAGAGATCCATTCCTTGTTATCTCCATATGTCGCGCATCGGTTGCACGAGGCGCAAGCGGACCTGGTGTCCCGTTACGTTGACCTGCTACTCCACTGGAACCGCCGCGTGAACCTGACGGCAATTCGCGAACCCGAACAGATCGTAACGCGACATTTTGGGGAGTCTTTTTTCGCGGCTTCTGTTTTGTTTCCCGCAGGCGCAAGCGCGGATTCACGGTTGGTGGACGTCGGGTCCGGTGCAGGATTTCCTGGCCTGGCAATGCGGATCGTTGTGCCGGGGGCGGTAACGCTCATTGAATCGCGGCAGAAGAAAGCGGTGTTCCTGCGGGAGGCGTCCCGCTCGCTGGGATTCTCCGATGTGGAGGTATTCGGCGACCGTGCCGAACGATACCTCCCTCCAGAAGGGGTGAGCGATCTGACAGTCACCATGAGGGCAGTCGAGCGCTTTGAAGAGTCGCTGCCGGTTGCCGCGGCGATTCTGGGGCGTGGTCAAAGTCGGCAGGGGCGCCGTGACCGGCTGGCGCTGCTGGTGGGGGCGGAACAAGCGGAGCAGGCTCGGGAGCTTACCCCTGGGATCTCATGGCTGCCGCCGGCGCAGATTCCACGGTCAAAACAGCGAGTTTTGCTGGTGGGACAGGCTAAGGCGAAGGGCTAAACACGGCACCCACAGGATTTCCACAGCTTGGGGTATGACTTACTGGATGCCCTGGGCGAAGTGCATCCAGTCGATTACCTGGTGGTCCAAAGGTGCATGAATCCTAGGGAAAATGCCGGACTGAAGTGGGAGTATAGCGGGCCAAGAATGGCTGTTAGTGGTCCAAGGGTATGAACTCCAGAGTTTTCCCATTTTTGGGATCCACCGTGGCGTACGGCGGACGGAGGGAAGGATTTAGGTTGCAATAAGTGGGATGCGGGCAGCAATTTTTCCGCCCTACGCAACCGTGGCT
>JBFXAV010000439.1:0-3302 GCA_050183935.1 Candidatus Korobacteraceae bacterium
GAAGGTTCTGTTCTCTGCCCCCGGACTCGAAGACCTCTGGCAGATCCACTTCTCTCAACTCGGTGGACAGGAGTACACCGTGCCGGGAATGTTCATCGCCAATACAGTCGATGAACCGATGGACGCCATGCCTATCCATCCCATTGGGCCTCCGCAACCTGGAGCGGGAAGTCCAGCACCGGTTCACAGCGGCGCCGCATCCTGGATCAAGGTATCGGCACAGTCTGACGGAACCTTCACCGTAACCAACGCTCGCAATGGGTTCAGCAAAACCTATCGTCCTGCGAGCCGGGGAAAAGCGAACTAGCAGCCACCTGCTGCCGAACCATTTACGGCCGCGCCGCAACTAAGCGGGTCTCGGGCGTGACTGTTTTGTCTCGGATGCTTGCGAGCTTTGTGTTGCTGCTGGGATCTCACCGGGCTGGGTGTGACGGATATCACCTCCCGTTCAAAAAAATTGTGCGAAAGTTCCGGGTTGGCGTTTTGTGGCGGGAAGACCCCGATGCCTTTAACCACCCAACTCAGCACACTGCCAGACCTCCAGGCTCTTGGCGCGACCCATTGGCCGGAACTGCCGGTTCACACAGTGGAGCAACGGCTAGGGACCTCAACATCCGGGCTGACGCAGCAGCAGGCACACGAACGCCTGCGGCGCTTTGGGCCGAATGAACTCCAGACGGCACGACCCATCAGCAACCTGAAAATTTTGCTCCATCAGGTGCAGAGCCCCATCATTTACATCCTGCTAGGGGCGCTGGTGATCACGCTTGCCCTCGGGCATTGGGTCGACGCCAGCGTGATCGGGGTCGTGCTGCTGGTCAACACAGTTCTGGGGTTCGTGCAGGAACGGCGCGCGGAGGAATCCGTACAAGCGCTGCTCAAGCTGCTGGTTCCGCGCGCTCACGTAATTCGCGATGGCCGCGAACGGGAACTGGGAAGCCGTGAGCTGGTGCCGGGCGACCTGGTGCTGCTGGAGTCCGGCGTGCGGGTCGCGGCTGATTTACGGCTCGCCACTGCCTTGTCATTGGCGGTCGATGAGTCTCTGCTCACTGGGGAATCCGTCCCGGCAGAAAAGCAGACGAACCCTATTCCCGCCGCCAGCGCTCTTGGGGACCGAAGCAACATGGTGTTTGCAGGCAGCACAGTGGCGCGTGGCCGGGCACGCGGTTATGTGACTGCTACCGGCGCAAACACTGTTCTGGGCGGCATTGCGGAGAGCATCCGCCGGGAACCTTCGACAGAAACTCCCTTGCAATTGCGGATGAAGCGCTTTGCCAACGTCATTACCGTGGCAGTGGTGATTGCATCAGCTGCGGTTTTTGCCATTGGAACCGCGGTGGGGCTGAGTGCCGGGGAGATGTTCCTGGTAGTGGTAGGCCTGGGCGTGGCCGCCGTTCCGGAAGGTCTGCCGATTGTCCTCACCATTGCGCTGGCGGTAGGAGTGCGGCGGATGGCACGAAACCAGGCGATTATCCGGCGCCTGGCAGCAGTGGAGACGCTGGGCAGTACCACGGTGATTGGGTCCGACAAGACCGGCACGCTTACGGAAAATCGCATGAAGGTACAGGAAATCTGGGCAGGAGGTGAAAGCTACGACCTGGGTCAGCCGCAGGAAGATTTGACCGGCGCGGTTTTGCGGAATCCCGCTCTGGAACTTACGGTGTTGGCAGCGGTGCTGGCGAACGAAGCCGACATTTACCTCGCCGGCAATGATGTAGAGCATCACGGCGATCCCACGGAAACCGCGCTGCTGGTGGCTTCCCACCGCGTGGGAATGAACCATGCCGAAGTACGACACAAATACCCGGGAACTGTGGACATCCCTTTCGAATCGGAACGCCAGTACTCCGCCAGCTCTCGCCATCACGAAGGCGAGCACAAAGTGTTTATTAAGGGAGCGCCGGAACGGGTGCTGTCAATGTGCCATCGCATGATGAGCGCAGGCGACATTGTGCCACTGCAGCAAACGGATGTGCTTGCAGCTGCGCGGAGCATGGCTGCCAAGGGGCTGCGCGTGCTGGGCATGGCGTACGCATCCACGACTGACGATGGCCGCACTGCATCCTCGGCTGGCAAAGATCCGCAGAAAGCAACGTTTGTTGGACTGATGGGAATGATGGACCCTCCGAGGCCGGGGGTGAAAGAAGCCATTGCACGCTGCCAGAGCGCAGGCATGCGCGTGGTAATGATCACCGGGGATCATGCGGCAACCGCGGAAGCAATTGGCTCTGAGCTTGGGATTCACCGCCGTGGAGATCAGGTGCTGAATGGGGTGGAACTGGAGGCGCTCAGCGACGAGAGTCTGATACACGAAGCCGGACGCACCACGATCTATGCACGAGTAGCCCCGGAACAAAAGTTGCGCGTGGTGCGCGCCCTGCAGCAGCGCGGCGAAGTGGTGGCCGTGACAGGGGATGGCGTGAACGATGCACCCGCGCTCAAAGCGGCGGAGATCGGCATTGCCATGGGCATACGCGGCACTGACGTAGCGCGCGAAGCGGCAGACATGGTGCTGGCCGATGACAATTTCCTGAGCATAGCCCACGCCGTGGAGCAGGGACGCATCACCTTCGATAACCTGCGCAAGGTCACGTTTTTTCTGATTTCCACAGGAGTGGCCGCGATCCTCACCATGCTGGTTGCCTTGGCATTGCGTTGGCCGTTGCCACTGCTTCCGGCGCAGTTGCTTTGGCTGAACCTGGTGACCAATGGGTTGCAGGACATTGCTCTGGCGTTCGAACCCGGGGAGAAGGGTGTACTTGATCGGCCTCCTCGGCCGGTGGATGAGGGCATTCTGTCAGGTTTGCTGTGGGAGCGGACGGTGTTCAGCGGACTGGTGATGGCGGTAGGGACACTCTTTTTATTCCGCTGGGAACTGGCGCAAACCGGCTCCCTGGTGAGCGCGCAGACCGTGGCGCTGACCACCATGGTGATCTTCCAATTTTTTCATTTGGGAAACGCGCGCTCCGACCGGCTGTCGCTATTCCGCATCAACCCGTTTTCCAACCGCTTTCTCTTTCTCGCCAGCGGCGCCGCCCTGCTAATTCATGCAGGAGCCCTCTACTTTTCGCCCACGCAATTCGTGCTGCGGGTGGAACCAGTGGCGCTGGATGCCTGGATACGCATGGCCCTGGTGGCGTCCAGCATTCTGATGGTCGTCGAGCTGCACAAGGTGCTGCGTTCTCGGGATACCGCACCGCACAGAGTTGCTGCATATGGGCTACGCCAATCGGTCGATTCTGATTGCGCCGCACTCGCTGCGGTCGTGGTCGTCGCTAATGGCAGCCGACACGGCGCAGTGG
>JBFXAV010000440.1:0-3298 GCA_050183935.1 Candidatus Korobacteraceae bacterium
CATCGCAAGCAGCGTGGCTACTGTCAGCACGAATAAATTCATGTAGCCCAGCAGGTGCCACAGGCGCGTCAGGATGGCGAGGGAAAAACGTAGCGGGTGAAGATTCGCCAAAACGTTATAGCGCACGAATTCGGGGTTGCCGAGGATGTATCCGGTGCGCGCATAGTGATAGGCAAACCAGGCGGCCAAGGGAACGAGGGGCAGAAGCAGAGCCGCAGTTTCAGGCCAGGGGGGCGGCTCAAGAGCGCAGGAGCGCCAGAGTGAAGACCAGCGACTGTCCTGGCGATCTTGATGATCTGGATCTGGGTTTCTGGATTTACTGAAATTAATGGAGAGTTTACCGGCGGCTTCCCAGGCTGCCAGCGCCATTGGAGTGATGATGGCGGTTTCCTTGGCGAGCGCGGCCAGGGCAAACAAGGCGATTGCGGTGAGGCGTCGCTGGTGGAGATAGAAGACCAAACCCCATAGGGTGAATGCTGCTGCCGCCATGTCGAGGTGTGCCAGGGTACTCTGCGCGAAGAACACAGGAAACAGCGCGGTGCAGATTGCCGTGGCCACGGCGACTTCCGCGCTGGCAAGCTGGCGAGCCAAACGGTAGACGGCAGCGAGCGCAAGGGCCGCAACCAACAACATGGCCGTGCGTGTTGCCAGAGGGGAATATCCGAAGAGCTTCCAAACCGCAGCGAGCCAGAGCATGACCAGAGGCGGGTGGGCGTTGCTGAGCGTGCTCTGTGGGATTGGATCGCCGGTGAGCAGCAGATCGCGGGCGGCGGGGATAAAGTATCCAGCCTCGTCCCAAAAATACGGCAGGCGAAGCAGAGGAAGGTGCAAGACCAGCAGCGCCAGGAAACCCAGCGCGACGGCCAGGGGCAGTCGCGGAATAGAGACCGCCTTCCACCTCGATGTCATGCGGAGTTCAGCAACCGGCGCAGCCCCACGGACAGCTAGTTCGGCATCCCGGTTGGGGTCATTTGAGGATCGAGCTTAATTTCGCCAAAGGTCTTTTCGTAGGTAACCACATTCTGCTGGAGGATGCCCAGGAGCGCCTTGGCCTGCTGCGGACTGAGATAGACACCCTGGAAGTTACGGACCTCGACCTCGCGGTCATTCTGTTGTTGCAACGTGCCGAAAACAAGAAAGAAGTCCCACACGTTGACGCGGATCTGCACGCTGTTGGCGTACTGCTCGCGGTAGTCCTGCGCGTTGATAAGCTTGATGTTGGGCTGCGTTGGGAAGACCATGCAGGAGAGTGTACCGCATGAAGCAAACTGGCAAATCCCCACTCAAGCCCAAAACCGGGGCTTGAATGGGGCACACGCAGTTTGCTGCCGAAAACACGAGTGCCCGGCAAGCTTGCGCCGGGCGGGGCTCATGTCATCCTTGTAAATCTGGATGGACTCTGGTCTCTGTGTACTACTCTTTCTTGCCGCGTGGGGTGCCACAGACTGCGCACGTGGACTGTCCGGAAGGAAAATAGGCTCCGCACTTTCCGCAAGGCAGGCCATACAGCGCCTTCTGCGGTTTTCCCAAAGGCCCGGTATTGGCAGGCGACTCGGCAGGAAGCGCCGGGCGCTGTGCGTTCATGATCGCGGTAGTCAGTGCAACGGCCAAGCCTTCCAGAATGCGGGAGGCCTGCTCGTTGTCACGAACAGATTCCTGAACAACCTGGACAGGAGGCGCGGCAGCGAAGTCATCCGCAATCGTGGAAGAAGCCTCAAGCCGGTCGGGGTGGAGGAATGCGATTCCCACCACGGCGGCAATATGCTCCAGGGCACTGCGATGTTCTTCCAGAAAGTAGTGCGGGTCGGGAGCAAAGACGCCGATCACGCCGCCAACATTGCCATCCTGAAATACTGGAACCAGCAAAATAGAACGGGCATGAGCCGCGTAGCCGGTGAGTTCCGTGGTTTCATCATTCGCCATGTCATCGCGGCGGATGGTTTTGCCCTTGCGGACGCACAGTCCGGTGAGTGTTCCCGCGAGGCGAACAGGGGTGTCAACAGCAGGCGCGTCGCCCACGCTGGCATAGCAGCGGAAGCCGGCGCCGGCGCGCATGGCAATGGCGCATCCGGCTGCTCCCGTGGAACGCAGCGCCAGTTGCGCAGCAAAGTTGAGAAACGGCATGAGCACCGCAGGCTCGATCCGCGGTGAAGTGATGACCGGGCTGAAGATTTTTGTAGCCGCAGGTTCGCGCACGGCGTTTTCTGCCTCGTTCAGCTCCTGGTGCTCGGGGTTCAGATCAACTCCGGCGTTGCCGGAGCGGGGAAGGTCGGGGATGAATTGCAACACAGCCATAACGAGAGCATTCTGTTACCTCTTCCCGGTAACCACAACTTACGATGGAACAATGCCCTGAACGTGCGGACAGGTGGCAGTGGGGATTCAACCGCAGGGGCTGAAGCCCAAGGTTTTCGCTCTAGCCAGACCGCAGACCTGAAGGTCTGCGCTACCGGCTGCAAGCATGCCCCGGCGCAGTTGGAGGAAACCCACATCTGCCAAGGGCGGGCAGATGGGGCACCAGCAAAGGCATGATCCCTCGACTCGCACACACCTTCGGCGCTCGTGCTCGCTCGGGATGACATTTCATTGAGAAACTGGGATGTAGTCGACGAGACTTGCTTGTCCCTATTTCATGCCTCCGAATCGGGCAAATCGGAGAGCTGGAGGCGGAGGTTGCCGGAGTTAGTAGCGTAGGCAAGTCCCGTTTTCATGTCGATCGTGCCAGCGCGCACCAGCTTCTCGATCTCTCCATCGAAGTGCTGCATGCCGTCGAATTCCCCGTCACGCATGGCATCCAGCAAGCTCTTGCCCTCGCTTTCGCCGCGCTCAATATATTCCCGGGTTCGCATTGTGGCCTTCAGGATTTCGAGGATGGCAACACGTCCGCCTGCTTTTTTCGGGAGCAGGCGCTGAGAGATAAAGCAGCGGAAGGAGGCCGCCATGCGGGTGCGGATGGCCTGCTGGTCAGCGGCCTCAAAGGTGCCGATGATGCGTTCGACGGTCTTGGAGGCATCGATGGTGTGCAGCGTGGAGAAGACCAAGTGGCCGGTTTCGGCGGCGGTCATGGCAATTTCAATGGTCTCGCGGTCGCGCATCTCTCCCACCAGGATGACCTTGGGCGCCTGGCGAAGAGCGGCACGCAATGCCAGAGCAAAAGTAGGGGTGTCGCTGTGCAATTCGCGTTGAGGGATAGTGCCCTTCGTGTGCTGGTGAAGGAACTCGAGGGGATCTTCAATGGTCAGGATGTGATCTGCCCGAGTCTCAGTAATAAGGTTGATGATGGCGGCCAACGTGGAAG
>JBFXAV010000441.1:0-3290 GCA_050183935.1 Candidatus Korobacteraceae bacterium
TGGAAGTCGTTCCTCTCGATACTCTGAACTCTTTCGATCAGAAGTGCGTTGACCTGCTTTCGCGACTTGTGTTCTGGTCCGCCACGGAGACCACTTCGGCGCAGAACCCCGTGCATGAGCTGACGATGTTTTCCCCAGGGCAGCGCCAGCACTTTCTGGAGATCGCCAACTCCCACCACGTAGTGGTTCGGGCGCTCTCGGTGCTGGAGCAGCAGGCCATCTTGCAAAATAAAAACGAGCTTGGCGCCTGGGCAGAGGCAGTCTTGAACACCGAGCGCCTGCGCATTGAACGCGGACTCGCATGGCTGGACCGAGTTGTGGGGGCATTCGCTGAGTCCAGCGCGCAGGTCACCACCATCAAGACCCTCGACCACTGGCCCGATTTCGGCAGCGACATGGACCTTTACACCACCGCCAGCGAATCGGCGTTGATGCGCATCTTTACCCAAAAGCTGAAGGCGCGGCCCGAACCGCGAAGCTGGGGAGACCGGCTGGCCCGTAAATGGAATTTCGCCCTGCCAGGACTTCCTGAGCTTGTGGAGATACACTCCCAGCGGTTGGGGCAAACCGGGGAGCAAACACTGGTGGCAAAGCGCTTCCTCTCTCGCCGAACCTTTAAGGATCTGGACGGTCGTTCTTTCCCTGTTCCCGCGCCCGAAGAACGGGTTCTGGTGGCGACACTGCAGCGCATGTATCGCCACTTCTACTTCCGGCTTTCCGACATCCTCAACACCGCCGCGCTGGTAGATTCCGGTTCGCTCGACTTCACCGAGCTTCGCCGTGCCGCGAATCTCGGTGGGATTTGGCCGGGTACCTCGGCATACTTAAAGATTGTGTCGGATTACGTGGCCCGCTACCGGGGCGTTCCTTTGGCGCTACCAGAAGAGGTCCGGGAAGCCGCGAGCTTTGGTGGCGAAAAGCTGGAGGTCCGCAAATGCTTCCTGCGCGTGCCCATCGTGCCGGAAGGTGCCTCTCTCTATGCGCGTCAGATGCGACAGACGGCGCTAAGCGGCAACTTGCCGGCTGCGCTCCGCCTGAGCCTGCTGCCGCCGCTCGCTTCAATTGCGGCACTCAGCTATCGGCTGACGGGGAGTGATAAAGGGATTTGGTGAGGGATAGTCTACCGAACGGCTGAACATATCACGCACTGGGAATGAGGCCCGGAGTTCGCCTATCTTTCCTATTTCTACGCATGGCTTTCAAAGACGTGTTGAGTAGCACCAGCGTGACCAACACGATCGGAGTGAAGCTATTGCTCCAAAACAACAAGAAGAATGCCGCCTCCGGATGTGTGTAGGCTATCCACAGTAACTCTAAAAAGTCGGCCCTGTTCTCTGCCGACCTAACCGCCGAGGTCGTCACGATCACCCCCGGTGAGAGGAGCCATATACCACACAAGCTGGAAATTGCCAGAGACTCCCGGCGTTTAGTAACACGGGTGAAGAACCAAAGTGCGAAAAAAGTCGTGCAGGCAGTGGTGACTGCAACAAAGCCCAGATCCCACCAGCGAGGCTCTCCTAGCTGAAATCTTGGCCAGAGACCAGCTACCAGCATGAAAGGAATCCAAAAGGCAGCGGCGCCTGAGCAAGCGTTCACTATGAACCGAAATGCCTTGCGCATTAAATGTTGAACTTGCACGCGGCACCTTAGTTAGTGTCCGGCGCTACGAGTCCGCCAGAACTTCGTACGACTGAATCTCCACCGCAACTCCGGTTTTACTTTCCTGCGCATCTGGCTCCACCCGGACCACCGTGCCACGGCATAGAACGCACATGCTCTCCCTCCCGGTAACCTCCGGGGGAAACGTGAGCACCAGTTCAATGGTGCTTCCCTGTGCAGGTTCGAAATCAGCGTAGAAGAAAACTCCCGAGGTGCTTACGTCCCGGGTCTGGCCGACGGAGTCGTGGGTACCACCATTGGACCAGCTTGCAGTTACCGGCTCTTCCACCGGAAACCTGATCGCTTTGCGCTTCAGCATTCCTCGTTGATGGTAGGGCATTCTCCGGTATACCGACAAGCAGGCAATTGGACACTACCCGGAGCGTACCAATGCTGCCTTGGGAGACGGCCGTTTGTGGATTACTTGTGGTGTTGCTTCAGAATACATTCGTAACTATCGGTAAATACGAGCCTAAGGTAAGATTATGCGAAATTTTTCACTTGCACCATAATGGTGGCAAGACGTAATATTTGCGGGCTACTGGCGAACACCGCAAATACAAGACGGGAACGGATAGACGTATGTGGTTGGCAAGACTCCGCCGCGGAACCTTGTGTGTAGAAACCAACGGGCATCAGCGATTCTTTTCGCCAACGCTGTGGCAACGCTTGTATCTGCTGTGGGTTTTCCGGCACTTCCGTCGTTTGCCTCTCGGCGTACTGAACTCCAGCAATCGCGCCTGCGTGGAACGTATCTGCGAGCACCCGTCGGTGGAGAATGATCCCGACTTGGTGATGGGCGTGGTGGAATGCGAAATGACCCCACCTAAGAAAGCTTCGCAGGCGGTTGCCTTCTTCCATCCGCAGACGAGCCAGGCCAAACGCGCAGCTCGCTAGCCGCCCACCGAATACCCGCGGTTCAACCCTCCAGCCGCGCCTGAACGCGCTCGATGACCATTCCGATATCCGTACCGATCTGCGATGCGGATCTCTGTGCTTCTTTCAGCGCTTCGATAGGATCCTGCACCGTTTCGGTTGAATCCAGAAGATAGGAAACCATCTCCAGCTTTTTCCGAATCCGCCCCATTGCTACTCGAATGGCGGCCCGGTCTGCATCGCCCAAGGACAAGAGTTCCTCCACGCTGAATCTGAACCTACCAGACCCAGCACGCCAGCGCCAGAGTGTTACAAAACCTTGCCAGAAGGGTCTTGAGACGCAGAGTCAATAAAACAGGTAGCAGAGGCCTTCAGGCCCAACTCTAGCCGCTGCGGGTCCTTATGTGCTAATGGATGTGCTAATGGAGGAAATTGCCAATCGCACTGAATACTTCGCCATATCCCTAAGCCGTTCTGCGGTTTGCAGCCGCCGCTTGGCCGGTGGTAGTCTTAACAACGCTGAGCGGGAGTAGTTCAGCGGTAGAACGCCAGCTTCCCAAGCTGGATGTCGCCGGTTCGATCCCGGTCTCCCGCTCCAATATATGATCTACAGACTTCCACTGGCGTCTGTAAGTCGTTGAAAAAAGGAGCTTAGGCTCCTTTTTTCATTCCAGCGAGTGCCACGGAAATCCACTCACAGCCAGCATTTTTGAGGCGCCAATTGAGGCACAAGAATGCGGGTGGGTCGGCTACCG
>JBFXAV010000442.1:0-3279 GCA_050183935.1 Candidatus Korobacteraceae bacterium
CGTGCCATTGTTCATGATGGCTGCGCGGGCCTGCAAGGGATGTACCAGCACCCGCGAGTTCGATACTGGCTGGCCGTGGTGCGAGACGATGAAGAGGTCGGCAGTGCCAATGGGATTATTCGGGCACATAAGCGGAACTTCCTTGTCCCAGGTAAGGTCACCCATGTGCACTACGCGGAAGCTTCCGAAGTTGATCACGCTGCCTATGGATTGCGAGTTCTCTGGGTTGCGATCCGGATCGGGAGGCTGGAATCCCTGGCAGTAAGGGTTGGGTTTGCCAGCTCCCGGCAAAGGAGTCTTAATGACTTCACCCGCGGAAGTGACGATTCGCCAGTCCAGGCCAGAGACCGCAATCTTGTCTCCCGGCTTTACCACGGTGTGCTTGCCTTTGGCGTAAATGGCGGGATAGGTCTTTGCCAGGAACTCATCGGCGGCGGGCGCTGGCTGCACATTGGCTCCGTGGTCAATGAAGTGCCGGATGGGAATTCTCGCCTCCACCTCGGCCATGCCTCCAAAGTGGTCGCCGTGCCAGTGCGTGGTGATGAGGTGATCGATGCGCGTGAGTCCCGCGTCCTTCGTTGCGGCGAGAATGCGCCCGGAATCCCGCTGGCCACGGCTGCCGGTGTCGATCAAGACCGATTCACCTGAGGGTGTCACAAAGAGCGTGGCATTGCCCCCTTCGACGTCGATCACATAAATATCGAGCGTCTTACGATTCTGCGCGGGCAAAGCGACGGCAATGGCGAGAGTAAGGACAAGGGCGGACACGAAGCGCATGGAGGCTCCTTGGTGAAAGGGAAGCTTAACATCAGTTCCGAGTTTCAACTTTCGCATTTTGACATCAGGTAGTGGTGCAATCCGGCTCAGGACTTCCAACCCAACTCCAGACAGCGTTATCCCGAGCGAAGCGAGGGGTCTGCTTGTTACTGCTATCGCAAAGTGCACCACTACCCCACATCATGAAGTTTGGCAGCGAATCGCTTGCGGTTGCTACATCGCTACCGGCGGAACGGGGTGTCAGCGGCATTCGATCGTGGTGTATCGCTACGAATTGTTCCTGGCTGCCAGTCTTGTGCCATGCGAACATCATCCTGCGCGCGCGCTGTCAGTGCCGGAATATCCACGAAGCCCACGCGGTTGTAAAGGCGCGGCTGCGTATAGTTGGCAGTGTAGGCATTCGCATAGGCACGCCACGCTTCAACCGCGCTTTGCAGATGAAGGATAGCCTCCTGCTTCTTGCTTGT
The DNA here is from genome assembly GCA_050183935.1 of Candidatus Korobacteraceae bacterium. Lineage (GTDB taxonomy): Bacteria > Acidobacteriota > Terriglobia > Terriglobales > Acidobacteriaceae > DASZRZ01. Next base: position 1,245 of record JBFXAV010000442.1, read on the forward strand.
TTCGGAGTTGCGGTCATAGAGCGCGAGGGTGGCCGCTGCCCGGATCTTCAGTGCGTAGTAGCGGCCCAGGTGGGACATGGCTTCAATGTCCATGAGAGTCTCCGCAAGTTCCTTGCTCATGCCCGTCGTGCGCAGCTTCGGCAAAGCCGCCAGAGCGCTTGCGGAATGCTTTTCAAGCGTCTCGGCAAGCTCGATCGGCGTAATTCCGTCAGCGGCTCCCCCTGCTAGCACGCTTTTGCGCCATTCGAGGATGGGAATCACTCCGCTTGCAGGCATCGTCTCGACTTCCATGAAATCACGCACCGTGTAGTAGCCACGGTGAGTTGGGTGGCTAAGGCAAGCCTCCGGGAACCAGCGCAGATCAATATCCCCCCAGAAAAAGCGCGTAATCAGCGGGAACGTCATGGAGGCATCCGCCCACGCCTTTGACAGCAGCGCAGGGTCCGAGGGTGATAAACGATGACCTACGATTTGTTGCAAATGTGCATCGGTGATGTGTGGATCGTAGGAGAGCCGCCCCCAAAGCAGGAATGAATACCACTGTTTCGAGATGACCGGCTGTCGCGGAGTATGAGGGACTTTCGACAGGAATTCCCGGCCCAGAACGTAGCCATCCGGGCCCATGAAGAAGCCAATAATCTTGTCCGGACCCGCCACGTTGTTGATGTATTCGCGCGCGTATTGCGGACTGCCCCAGCGAAAGCTGTAAACGTCATCCGTGCGCCACTCCAGCCATGTCCGCCGCTCCCCTCCCAACGCCGGCAGCAGTTCCTGGATATATGGAGGGTCGGGAATCGAGTACATGTGCGCAATGGAGTACTTGAAGCTCAGGTCAAACCGGCCCGGGTAGTCCTTGAACTCGCGGAAGATCTCGTCATTGCGTGTCTGATGATAGCGGTGGACCAGGGTGAACTTGCGTCCGGGCTGTAGTTTGAGTGCGTCGCGAACACCCTCGCCATAGGTCTTCCACAACCATTTTTCTTTCGAGAACTCGTCTTCACGCTCTTCCATCTGCTCACCGGCGGTGATTCCGATGCCAGCCAGCAGAGGATAGGTGAGCACCAGCTCTCGTACGCTGGCACGGAAATAGTCGATGGTCTTCTGATTGTCCTGCTTGCTGGTAATTCCGTACTTTCCTTCTGCGCCAAAGGGAAAGATGTTCCAGGTGATCACATAAACATCAATGCCGCGATCGCTGGCATACTGCATCACCTCGCGCCAGAACGCGATCTTCTCGCCGATGCTCATGGTGCGCACCGTCTCCAGGTGCTCCAGCAGTTCCGGACGCACCATGTCAATCCCTCTGCGCGAGTAGGTATCGTCCATCGGCACGGTGGTGCGTTTCACATCATTGAGGGCTACATCGGGATACTCTGGAACCATCACCATCGACGGAAACGGGTGCAGGCTCCAGAGCGAGAGCACGTTGTAGCGGTGACGAGCCATTTCGTCCAGGAACTCGCGCCAGAAATCAAACGACCACATCTCCGGGATGTTCGCTTGCGCCGCATCGGAATTGTCGGAGTAACTTGGGGTACGGGCATCCAGTGGAATGTTGAATTTGATGCCACGCTGTGCGATTCGCGGGGCGTGATCGGAATCCGAAAGCGCAGTGAGCGTTCCCAGGCGCAACGCCTCGGCGATATCCAGCGCGCCATACATCGCTCCAGCTGCATCGGCGCCGAGAATGGCGATTATGTCCTTGCCGCTCGAACGGCTTCTGCGAATGGAGTACGACTGCGGACTGTCGAGCTTAGGCGCAGCAACTTTCAGCGTGCCTGCGACCCTTGTCGATTGTTCCTTACCAGACACCAACACAATGCAGGGAGCACAGTTTGTGGAGGCCAGGTCCGTGATCGCCAACTCGGGAATGCCGCCGGGCAGCGCTGCGGCAATTTCATGAGCGGCGAAAGCAAGCTGCGGAACCGACCGGTCATAAAACAGCGCCGGTCTGCCGGTCTGGGCAAATGCGGGTACAAGCAGGAGCAGATACCCCGCGATGAGCAAAAACTTGGGCATAACGTGGAATCGTAAT
>JBFXAV010000443.1:0-3275 GCA_050183935.1 Candidatus Korobacteraceae bacterium
AGACGCCAGTGCGCGAGGAACGGAATGCGTCCCGGTGTTCTGGCTGGCGACCGAAGACCACGATCTTGCGGAAATCAACCATGCCATTGTTCCCGCCACCCATGGAGGACTGAAAACACTGATCTGCGGATCGGCGGGCGTGGCCGACGCGCCCGTAGGCGAAGTTCCCCTGGGCGAGGACATTACGCCGCTGGTGGAAGAAGCTGCAAAACTGCTGGCGAACGGCTCGGGAGATGGCCCAGGAACAGAAATCGTAGAACTGCTTCGCCACTGTTACCGTCCGGGCGAATCCTACGGCAGCGCCTTCGGCAAGCTATATGCCAACCTTCTGGGCGAGTTTGGCGTGATCCTGCTCGACGCGGCGGACCCTGAGTTCGACTCCATCGCCTCAAGCGTGTACCGCGCTGCTATCGCCGGGTCGGCGGACATACGCCAGGCGCTCCTGGAGCGCGGAGCGGCACTTCGCGCCGCCGGATATCACGAGCAGGTCAAAGTTACGGAAAGCACCACGCTGCTCTTCCATCGCCAGAAGGGTGCGCGAGTCGCCATCCAGACCAGCAATGGTGGGTTTCTTGCGGGCGAGCAAACATTCTCCGCCGAGGAGCTGCAAGCCCGCGCAGCATCGGCTCCTCACGAGTTCAGTCCCAATGCACTGCTGCGCCCCGTGCTCCAGGATTACCTCCTGCCCACGCTCGCCTACATGGGTGGCCCCGCTGAAATCGCGTACTTTGCGCAGGCGGCGGTGGTGTATGAAGAAGTTCTGGGGAAGATCACGCCGATTCTGCCGCGCTTTACCGCCACGCTGGCGGATGCCCGTGCCCGGCGGCTCCTGAACCAGTACGGCCTGAAACTTCCGGATCTCTTCGTAAGCGCCGACCAGTTCCGGCAGGAGCTGGCTGCGCGCGCCCTGCCTTCCGGGTTGCAGGCGCGCTTCGACGAAGCGCAGGCACAATTCGCCACAAGTCTGGAAACCATCAAGGCTTCCCTCGCCCGGCTGGATCCCACGTTGGTGGATGCCGCCGAGCGTACAGCCTCCAAAATCACCTACCAGATGGAGAGCCTGCAGGGACGCGCCGCCACCGTGCTGGCACGCCGCAACTCGGAGGTAGAGCGCCACGCGGACTGGCTCACCTCCACGCTGTATCCCAATAAGAATCTGCAGGAACGCGAGATTGCAGCCGTGTGGTTCCTGGCCCGCAATGGCCGCGAACTGCTGCGCAGCCTCTATGACTGCGCCGGGGACATCTGCCCGGACCACCAGATTCTGCACCTGTAGGCAAATTACCTGCATTGACCGCACATTGAGCCGGGACGAGGCACCGCAGCCTCCGTGACCATTCCTGCGCTATGATGGACTCATGTCGAAACATCAGCCGGCCTTTGAAGTCACTTGTCCCTGCTGCTCCGCGGTGCTCAAGGTGGACGCCTCGGCCAAGGCGGTGATCGCGCACACCGCGGCCACCAAGCCCAAGACGTTTGCTGATTTTGACGAAGCCGCCCGCGCAATGAAGGACCAGGACAGCCGCAGGGAATCGATCTTTCGCCAGGCAGTGGACGCCGAGAAGAACAAGGCCGACCTGCTGGAGAAAAAGTTTCAGGAAGCCATGAAGAAGGCAAAGGAAACCCCAGACGGGCCTCGCATTCGCGATTTTGATCTTGATTGACCGGCGCGCTGGAAAAGCTGCTTGACGTCCGCACCGCAACTCGCCGCCGCCCACCCTCTGCTGCTGGGACACCGTGGCGCCCTCAATTACGCTCCTGAAAACACGATTGCTGCTTTTGATCTTGCCCTGGAGCACGGTTGCCACGGCTTTGAGTTTGACGTGCGCCTGACCGCCGACATGGTTGCGGTAGTTTGCCATGATCCTGATGTCCACGGGTTAACGATCGCGGCGAGCACCCTGGAGCAGCTCCGCGAGCGCATCCGGCGCGAGAACCTTCGTCGCAAAAATAAAGATTCGTTCTCTGCTCCTTTGGAACTCCCCACGCTCAACGAGGTCCTTGAACGCTATGCTTCCAGCGCGGTTCTCGATATCGAGCTGAAAGTGGAAGGACTCGAACTGCTCGCGTTGGAAGCCCTGCGCACATTCCCACTGCAGCGAACCTACTGGGTGTCTTCGTTCCTGCCCGGAGTTCTGACGCGGATGCACGCGCTCGACCCCAGCGTTCCTCTGGGCCTGATCTGCCGCCGACGCGGACAGCTCGCCGGCTGGCGGCAACTTCCTATCTCAGTGGTGGTTTTGCATCACGGCCTGCTCTCGCGGGAACTGGTGGGCGAGCTTCACGACGAGGGGAAACAGGTACTGGTGTGGGCCATCAACGACGAAGCTTCCATGCGCTCCGCCGCAGACATGCCAGTGGAGGGCATTCTTTCCGACGACACGCGGCTGCTAGCCCGTGTTCTTGGCAAGACCCACCAATGGGCGCAACAGCCCGGCGGAACGCCGCTTGCGATCGCCGAGCCAGTTACCTAGCCCGAGGGACCGGAGGGGCGTATGGTTAGCGCCTCACGCCACACCAACTGGCTAATATCCGCGCCATATCGCTCGGAGGCAAACTTCCCCACGAAGCGCTTGGCATCTTCCAGGGATCGTTCAGTGTGATCAGTGAGCGTCGCCTTTTTCTCCGTAAAATCGAAGACAGTAACTCCCCAGGTTTCCGGCTCAAGGCACGTCAAAGACAGTACCAGCTCCGGACGATCACTGAAAGCAAACACCCGGTCCCCAGCTCGGTAGATTCGAGACATCGGTCTCCTTCTATTTCAAAGACGCTGACTTCACGGCTGCCGCTGACTTCGGCAGCACAACGGTAAAGCACGTTACCCGGTGCTCGCCTTTGGCTTCGGAAACCACCCGAAGGCTCCCACCGTGGCCCTCCACAATTTCCTTCGAGACCCAAAGCCCCAGCCCGGTGCCATAGGCATTCTTGGTGGTAAAGAACGGCTCAAAGATTCGACCCCGTAGTTCCTCCGGGATGCCCGAACCTTCATCTTCTACATCGATGGCAATCGCGCCGTCGCGCTCGCCGGCCCAAATGCGAACCGACTGCCCCGCCTGGCTGGCATCCAGGGCGTTCCCGAGCAGGTTGATAAGCACCTGCGCGATGTCTCCGGGAACTTCCAGGTGGCGGGCTTCCTCGATCTCTACTCGCGCGTCGATACGCAAATTGTCGAGCCGGGAGCGGAAAACATCGATGGCATCCGCCACCACCTTGCGTATGGGGACGAGAAGCTGCATGCTGTCCCGGTAGAATCCAAGAGTTTTCCTGGCAATGGT
>JBFXAV010000444.1:0-3267 GCA_050183935.1 Candidatus Korobacteraceae bacterium
GCATGTACGCAGAATGCCGCCGTTGCGGGATTGCATTCGACAATCCTTGCCAGCGTAGGCGTAGGGTCGGTGCTTTGCGCAATTTCCCCGAAGACGAGTGCTGTGCCGGACGCCGCGTCTTACGGAAAGCTCGTGAACTCCGTTCGTGCCGCATTGCCTCGCGATGGGTTTGCGGTGGTATTGCGCTCCCCGGCTGCGATAAAGCCACATATTGATCTGTGGGGACCATCTCCTACGGACCTGGATTCCATGCGCGCCGCCAAGCGGGCGCTCGACGAGAAAGACATTCTGAATCGCGGGAGGTTCCTGCTCTGAGCAGCGCTACCGAGACATCGCACACGCACGATCACGAAGTTAAGTCCCAGCCCCCGAACGCCTCGCACTTTACCACCCGCGACCGGCCTACCTGGGACCTCTACTCGCAGTGCGTTCACTGCGGCCTCTGCGTGAATCAGTGTCCCACGTACCGGGTGCTGGGACTGGAAGCAGATTCGCCGCGCGGGCGCATCTTCCAGGTCGTGCAGGTGGACACCGGCCGTCTGGAGATCAACGATTCGTTTGTGACGCACATGGACCGTTGCCTGGGTTGCCGTGCATGCGAAACAGCGTGTCCATCAGGTGTGGAATACGGACGCATTCTGGAGCGGGCTCGTACCGAAATTCAGGCGAACTACCAGCGTCCGTTCCTGACCCGCGTGGCGCGGGACTATACCTACAAGACAGTGCTGCGCCGCTTCCGTTCGCTGCGGCGCTGGGCACGGCTACTGCGCTTTTACCAGAATTCGGGCATGCAGCGGGCGGTACGTGCCAGCGGCGTACTAAAGCTCATGGGCATGGAGCAGGTAGAAGCCCTGACTCCGCGCATGGACGACAAGTTTTTCCTCGACGAGATTGGCCGCTTCTACCCCGCGCAAGGCGAGCGCCGTGGTAGAGTGGCATTTCTGGCCGGATGCATTGCCAGCGTGGCCTTCTCGGAGCTGAACCGCGCCACCATCCGGGTGCTCAACGCCAACGGAATTGAAGTCCATGTGCCCGAGCACCAGCGCTGCTGCGGCGCGCTGCACTGCCATGCCGGATATCGCAAGGAGGCGCGGCACCTGGCGCGCATCAATATCCGCGCCTTGCTCGACGAAACCTTCGACGCCATCGTTACCAATGCTGCCGGATGCGGCGCCACGCTCAAGGAATACGACGAGCTATTGGAGCACGACGATAAGCACTCCGAGCGCGCAAAGGTGTTCGCATCCAAAGTGCGCGACGTAACTGAATACCTTGCCGAGGTGGGGTTGCGCCCGCCAGCAAAGCCAGCAAAGCTGCGCGTGACCTACCAGGACCCGTGCCACCTGGCGCACGGGCAGAAGGTGAGAAAGCAGCCGCGCGAGTTGATCAAGGCCGTTGGAGTGGAACTACTGGAAATGTCCCGGCCCGATCAGTGCTGTGGCAGCGCCGGAGTGTACAACGTGGTGGAGAATGAGCTCTCCATGCAAATTTTGAACCAGAAGATGGATGATGTGGTCGCTACCGGCGCGGAAACCATCGTTACCGCCAATGTAGGCTGCATGCTGCAATTGCGCGCGGGTGCGCAGCAGCGGCAGCTTGGTTCTGAAGTACTGCACGTTGTGGAGCTGCTGGACCGGGTGTACCAGGCGGAAAAGAGAAGTGCAGAAGAGGGAAATCGTGGCAAGAGGCATTCCCGCGACCGAAAGAATTAAGCGTTCGCGGATTGGGGTACCCCAATCCGGGATGCCCGGTTGTGTGTTCTACCCAATGGGCCGGTGGAGCAGACCTTTAAGTCTGCTATTTCAGAATCTGCAACAACCTGTCTTGAGCCACTGAGGAGTTTCCTGCGCTACTGCTCGCCTTAAATAGCCAACTTCCGAACCGTCACCACGAAGATTCAGTAGGTGGAAGCTATGCGCGAGGTTCAGATATCACAACGGGACATCAAATTGTTTGACGCATCGATTTCTCTAGGGCTTCTACGCCAGAGCACACAGCGGCTTACTAGAATTGAAGGAATGATAGAAAAGATAGAAGCCGTGATCGCGGCAATTCCTACAGAGAATCGAAAGCATGACCCTCAATATTTTAGACGCCGTGATGATTGTTTAGTTGTGTCCTTCGATGTGAGTTGGTACGCATTCTTAGACGGGTGGCGGACGTGCTTTCCTGCACACAGACGGCGCGCTGGGTGAACATAACACGGAACTCATCAGATGGACCTCGCTGAACCGTCAGAATATCTCCGCAAGAGAATGCGTCGTTGAGCTGCACGGGATACGCCGAATGTTCCTCGCTTCGCAGTTCTTTCCATGAGTTAGGAGAGCGGCCCCACCCGTCGCATCGTTCGACAGGTGGGGAAATGAGCTTGAAATCGCTACTCCTGGAGATTATCGCTGAATGTGCGCCTCAACGAACCAAAGGTCCTTCTCGGCTTCGCGGAGGATTTCCGTCAGCAAATCCGAAGTCGCTATATCGCCGGCCTCATCCGCGGACTTGATGGATTTACGGACCGCGGCGGCCCACACTCCCAGGCGCTCGGTCAGGGCGCGAACGTGTTCTTCGCCAGTCGTAGCATGCAGATCATACTCGGGAATGCTGGACGTGCTCGCTGCCTGCCTTGCCGTGCCATTGGCAACCCCGCCCAATGCCGTAACACGCTCGGCAATAAGGTCAACATGGGCTTCTAAATGTGTAGCGATGGTGTCGAACAACTCGTGTAGCTGGAAGAAGTCCGTGCCTTTCACGTTCCAATGGGCAAATTTGGTCTGAGTTTTCAGGTCGCTCGCGTCAGCCAAGCGAGCGTTCAACAGCTCGATAAGCTGCTGGCGCTTTGCTTCGGGAAGGTGAACCCCGGTGCGGAACAGACGATTCTGCGTTGCAGTAGTCATAAGAAATCCTCATTCTTTCAGATGCGAAATTGCCGGAATTGATGCACAACCATCCCTCGCCAGGCACGAGTCCCGTTTAAGTAGGAATTCCACAGGAGCCGCCCGGCATTCCGCTGGCCTCAAACCAGCGTTGTAGCGCGCTGCCGAGACGTTGCATGGCTTCTGGAGCAAGCGCCTGCTGTATCCCCTCAAAAAGCTCGCCTTCTTCCTTGCGGACGTGAGACGAGAGCAATGCGGCAAACTCGAGCAAATCGGCCTCGGCTAACTGGCCTGCTGAGGCCCCGGCAGCAAATTCGCGTAATCGGACATGTTCACGCCTCAGCTCGCCAACAAGTGGCAGCAGTCCCGTAATCTTCTCCGCCGCAGGAAATAGAAC
>JBFXAV010000445.1:0-3265 GCA_050183935.1 Candidatus Korobacteraceae bacterium
TACTATCTCTGGGTTTTCTTGTGCCGGGTGGGCCGCTGGTAGCGAGGATTGGAACTCATCTTCCAGAATCGCTCACGCGCTCCGCCGTCTGGAACCTGGTATTGCTCCCATACCAGGCGTGGACTACTCTGGGGATTGTCCTGTTCCTGCTGGCCGCGATGCTTCACGACCAACCTCGATCGATGGCAGGAAAGCCACTGACCATGCAGCCTGAGGTGGCAGCCATCCGCTAGTTACTCCGTGGTCTTTCCTCGGAGCGCTGCTGCCTGCTCGTTGCGCCGTTGCAGCAGGTAAGCGTGCATGAACGGTTGCAAGTCTCCATCAAGAATCCGGTCCACATCCCCAACTTCCATCTTGGTACGGTGGTCCTTCACCATGCGGTAAGGAGCAAGCACGTAAGAGCGGATTTGCGAACCGAAGCCGATATCCAGTTTGGAGTCCTCAATCTTCTTGTTTACCGCCCGTCGCTTTTCCATCTCATGCTCATAGATGCGGGAACGCAGAATCTTCATCGCGCGCTCCCGGTTCTTGTGCTGCGAACGCTCGTTCTGGCACGCCACCACGATCCCGGTGGGTAGGTGCGTCAGCCGCACTGCTGAGTCCGTGGTGTTCACATGCTGGCCGCCGCGTCCGCCGGAACGGTAGGTATCAATGCGGAGGTCCTCCATCTTGATTTCCACATCAATCGATTCATCAATTTCAGGCGAAACAAACACGCTGGCAAAGGAGGTATGCCGCCGCTTGGCCTGATCAAATGGTGAGATACGGACCAGCCGATGTACGCCAATTTCGCTGCTGAGCAGCCCGTAGGCGAACTGCCCGCTCACACTGAAGGTTGCCGACTTAATGCCTGCCTCATCTCCCGGCTGGTAGTCGTTCATCACGGTCTCAAATCCCTGGCGCTCGGCCCAGCGCAGGTACATACGCATGAGCATTTCCGCCCAGTCCTGCGACTCCGTACCGCCGGCTCCAGGGTGAATGGTCACAATCGCGTTCAGCGCATCACTTTCCCCGGAAAGCAGCGTCTCGGTCTCTAACTTTTCCAGGAGGCTGCGGAGCGAGTCTGTCTCACGTTTCAAGTCCGCTTCTACGCTCTCACCCTCGCCGGCGAGTTCGAAGTAGGCGGCAATGTCTTCGGAGCGGCGGGCCAGGTCGGCCTCGATATTCAGCAGGTCTTCCAGCCGTTTGCGTTCCCTCATCACGGACTGGGACTTCTGCGGGTCCGACCACAGGTTGGGATCGGAAGCCTGTTTTTCGATAGTGGCCAATTCTTCCCGGAGCCGGGAAGGGTCAAAGATACTCCCGGAGTTCACGCACTTTTCCGCGCAACTCTTCGTAGTGCTGGTGCAGTTCGTCAAGCATAGGAAGGTCTGGATTATGCGCGCCGGATCCGCGTTCTCAAGACCACCAGCAGAATCAGCGCCAGAGAAATTATCGCACACCCGTAAGCAAACCAGTCACCGTGCCGCGTGTAGAAAGTGGTTTGCGATACGAGTGTGTAGGGGACATCGATGGATGTCTCTACTCCGCGGCGCGCGGTCATCAGCACTCTGCCGTAGGGGTCGATCACGCCTGTGATTCCAGTATTGGTACCTCGCAGCAGCCAGCGGTGGTTTTCAATGGCCCGCATCCGTGCCATGTTCAGGTGCTGCACCGGCGCTGCTGTCTCGCCAAACCAGCCGTCGTTGGAGATGTTCACGAATACCTGTGCTCCGTTGTTGGCGAATTGCCGGACATCATTCGGGAACACGGATTCATAACAGATAAAAATTCCGAGATGTTCGCCATCCACGCTCACCGGCGCACGCTGCTTGCCGGCCACAAAGTCTCCGACTTCGCGGGTGAGCTTGCCCGCAAAGCTGAGCAGATCCTGGAATGGAACGTACTCGCCGAACGGGACCAGGTGAACTTTGTCGTAGCGCGCGCGGACTTCGCCATCAGGAGCGACCACCGCTGCGGAGTTAAACATCTTGCCCACTGGGTCATTCGGGTCCGGCTGGCCGAGGCTGCCTACGACTACTGTGGCCTTGGCGGTACGTGCTACCTGTCCGACTGCCGCGAGGAATTCGTTATCGCTCAGGAAGAACGGCGCGGGAGACTCCGGCCACACAATCAGCCCGGGTAAGGGTTCTCCCGGCATCATCTGTCCTTGCCTGGGAACACTCAAGTCCGCCAGCGAGGTGAGTGTCTGCTGGAAGCGTTCCGAAGTCCATCCGCCGCTATTCAGGATGGGCACATTCGCCTGCACCAGCCGTGCCGTCCGATCCGCTGCCAGTGGCGGAGGCTCAAGCAGCACTCCGGCCTGTAGCATCGCGGACGCCAGCACTGCCGCGAATAGCAAGATCACCCTTTGCCGCCGCGAAGCCAGAAGGGCTATTGCAAAGACAACATTGATGAGCAGAATTTCAAACGACAGCCCATACACCCCGGTAGCGCTGGCCAGCCGCGAGAGCGGAATATTGTCCACCAGAACGGTTCCCAGCGGATTCCAGGGGAAGTCCACGGCGTAGCCGCGAAACAACTCCACTGCTACCCAGAAAACGGGAGACAGCAACACTGCTTTGCGGCCCAATCTGCCAGGCCCTGCCAGCGCCCCCAGCAGAGCGGCGAACATTCCCAGAAACAATCCCAGCGTCAGGCAAAACAACACCAGCACAATGGCGGCGACTGGTGCGCTTAGGCCACCAAAGTTGTGCATGACGTTGAAGATCCAGTAACAGGTACCAAACGACCAGATCACTCCTGCCAGATATCCAAGAGCAAACGATTGCCGAACACTGGCCAGAGCCCAGTCCTTTCCTGCCGGCCTTGCCCGTAGCACTGCCACCATCAGGGGGGCAATCGCCGCCCATGCAAGAAATGTCCAGTTCGGAAGCGGGAAGATTAATACCTGCATACCGCCCGAAACCGCCGCCAAGAGCCACGCGACTAGCGGAATCGGCGCTGAAGACAACCTTTGCTGCGCCGTCCTGAAGGAGGGCGTCTCAATTTCCGGGTTTTGCACCTGTGGGAATTCCATTTAATATCAGCCCAAATGGACTGGTTGGTTCATCTCGCTATCTATATCTTGCAGGCGCACTTTGCTGTCGGAATGTGCGGGTCGGTGCTCGTTCTGATCCTCAGTGCTATCTCCGAAGCTCGTAGTGCATTTGGCGAAGACAACGAGTAGCCAGGGTTTTCGCCGGCATTGTTCACGGAGGAGCAACATTCCCCTCCAAATCGTACCTACTGAATTGACGGCTTTCGGGCGCAGGCTTACACTAAT
>JBFXAV010000446.1:0-3263 GCA_050183935.1 Candidatus Korobacteraceae bacterium
CCTTTGGAATTCTGCGCCGTGATGGTGATGACGTTTTCGCCATCGGACAGCGGCGGAGTAAAAAACTCAAAGGAGCCATCCGGACGCAACAGTGGAACCTGCTGGCCGTTGACCATCACACGGGCCTTGGGTTCGGTCTTACCACGAACCTCAATCACCCGGCCGTGCTGCACGAAGGGGGAGAGTTCCAGCGCAATCTCAACGTTCTCAGGCCCCTTGGCAATTATGGTAAATCGGTTTCGTTCACTTTCTACGGATTCCTTCCCCGCCGGATCGACCGATTGCACCGCCCAGTAATACGCGCCCTCGCCAAGGCTGGGAACTTTTGCCTGCGTGGAGGTTACCTTGCGGTCGTAGACCGTTGAGGTGAAGTAGGGATTGCGCGCGATGCGAAGGCGATAGCCCTGCGAACTGGGGATCGGGCTCCAACTGAACTCCACAGGAATCGGGCCAGCCTTGAATATGGGCATCATGTTGGCGGGAGCGATCAGCGTGGGCGGCGCGATTTCCCGCGTCTTGGCCATGCGCGTCGAATCCTCCTTGAAGCTAACGCGCTCATAATCACCCAGGCGGACTGTTTCGCCCTTGCGAGTCACCTCGCCGCTGCCGCGCTTCACCATAATCTCGTGCCGGTCGGCCTTGGGATCGTTACGCACCATGGCAGTACTGTCCGCAGCAAAACTTGCGGTGGCGCCGGCCACAATCACCTGGGAGCGCGAACCAGGAGCAAACATCGGAGTAGCAAGATCCACCGTGCCGGTGGTGAGTTGCACGGCCACCTGGGTCTGCTTGGCCTGGTTGGTCGAGTTTTCCTCAATAACGATGAGTGAGTCCTGCTTCAGGCTGTAATTCGTGCCATCGGCAAACACGATCTGGGCAATGCCGTCCCCGCCGGTCTGTACTACGTCTCCCTTTTCCAAGGGCAGAGTGTAATCGGCGTTAACCCAGAGATTGCTGCTGGCTTTCTTGACGCGAACGGTTCCATCGAACTGCGTGATGCTTGCGGTCTGCTGACCGGCCTCCACGGCGCCATTCCCCAGGCTGGGCCTGACAATCCGGTTGGCGAGATTCATGGCACTGGCGAGGCCAGCGCGAGTCTGCTCCGGGAAAGCAATGTGCCCCACTGTCCCCGTGATCACCAGAATCAGAACGACAATAATGATTACGCTGCGGTAGGTGACCGCAGTCCAGGAAAGGTGTACCGCCGATTTTTCGTGCTTTGCCACCAACGCGTCTAATGAGGAACTGAATATGGGCCGAGAGTACCACAAGCCTCCGGCGACCGGGCCGTGAACACTTGGATTCGGCGGCAGAAGCACGTCACTTTGGTATCAAGCCCAATGCGGACGAAATGGTCCCAGGCCGGCATTTCTAGCAGGCAGCGGCCAGCCTTGCGTGCGCCATACGCCGGGACTAGCATCGTAGATGCTAGCGTTCCGGCATACCGGGCGCTTCAATCCACGGAGGCGAGCCAGCTATGGCCACGGAAGCAATTCCTGATGTTGCCACCGGCAGAATCTACAAGAACCTCATCGACGGCGAGTGGGTGGAGTCTGCCAGCGGAGACACCTTTGAGAACCTGAACCCCGCTGACAGCCGTGAGGTTGTGGGCATCTTCCAACGGTCGACTCAAGAGGATGCAGATGCGGCCGTGGAGTCGGCGCAACGAGCATTCGCCAAGTGGCGGCTGGTTCCGGCGCCGCGACGCGCGGAGATTCTTTACCGTGCGTCCGAGATCCTGGCTGAGCGCAAAGAAAACTGTGCACGCGCCATGACGCGCGAGATGGGTAAAATCCTCAAGGAAACCCGTGGCGATGTGCAGGAAGCCATCGACACTGGCTACTACATGGCCGGCGAAGGGCGGCGCATGTTCGGGCCTACTACGCCTTCCGAGTTACCGAACAAATTCGCCATGGCGGTGCGCCAGCCAGTGGGTGTCGCTGGAATGATTACTCCGTGGAATTTCCCCATGGCGATTCCCTCCTGGAAACTTTTTCCTGCACTGGTTGCGGGGAATACCTGCGTGATCAAGCCGGCACAGGATACTCCCCTTTCCACCCTCCTGTTTGTTGAGGCACTGATAGAGGCCGGGCTTCCGCATGGCGTGGTTAACGTCATCTGCGGCTATGGGCCGGAAGCGGGCTCGCCACTGACAGAACATCCAAAGGTTGCGGCAGTCAGCTTCACCGGCTCCAGCAAGGTGGGGCGGACTGTGGGCGAGCAGTGCGCGCGCACGTTCAAACGTTGTTCGCTGGAGCTGGGAGGCAAAAATCCCATGATTGTTCTGGTCGATGCCAACCTCGACCTCGCGCTGGAAGGCGCCGTGTGGGGAGCTTTTGGTACGAGCGGCCAGCGCTGCACCGCCACCAGCCGCATCATCTTGCAAAAGAGTATCTATGACGAGTTTGCGCATCGCCTGGTGGAGCGCGCGCGAAGCCTGAGCGTGGGCAACGGCCTGGATGAAACCACCGATATGGGCCCGGTCATCAACCGCGCACAAATGGAAACCATTTTGCAGTACATAGAGATTGGCCAGAATGAAGGCGCGCGCCTGCACTGTGGAGGCAGGCGCCTTGATAGCGGCGTGCACCGCCACGGCTGGTTCCTCGAACCCACAGTGTTCGGAGACGTCAACCCTGCTATGCGCATCGCGCAGGAAGAGATCTTCGGTCCCGTCGTCAGCCTGATCCCCTGTGACGGCCTCGAACATGCCATCGAAATCGCCAACGGTGTTTCCTACGGGCTCTCCGCAGCGGTCTACACCCGCGATGTGAATCGGGCATTCGTGGCCATGCGCGACTTGCACTGCGGCATTACCTATATCAACGCTCCCACCATCGGCGCGGAGGTACACCTTCCCTTCGGCGGGGTGAAGGCCACCGGCAACGGACACCGCGAAGGTGGAGTGGGCGCGATTGACTTCTACACGGAGTGGAAGACGCTTTACATCGACTATTCCGACCGGCTGCAACGTGCGCAGATTGACCGGCCAGAGTAGAGATTAGGCTGGGCGTCAGCGTACCGGCGAGGCGGGTTCCCGGCCGCGGACCAGTTCGCGAATTACTTCGTCGTAATAGGGTTTGTCCTTAAGGCTTGCGCGTGACGCCGGAAAATACGCCAGCGCAACACTCACCACATCCGGGTTGAGCGCAGTCAGGGAGATGGCGCAACGCTCATTGCCCGAGAGACGGGTATTGTCGATCATGGGAAAATCGAACAATCCGACCATGAAGTTCGTGTCGATTTCGCGCATAGCTTCCAGG
>JBFXAV010000447.1:0-3262 GCA_050183935.1 Candidatus Korobacteraceae bacterium
TGGCGTATGGGATGACAGGACGTCGCTGAACTACCGGTACAAGTTTCTAGGCCAGGCGCTGGCTGTGGCCATCGCGGTGTTCTACGGGGACATCGTGATCAAGTACGTCCCGTTCTGCGGGCTGGAACCCATCCCGTATGCGGCTTCCGTGGCATTGACGTTCTTTGCGCTGCTCGGCATCACCAACGCCATCAACCTGGCAGATGGGCTGGACGGCCTGGCCGGCGGCACCACGTTCATCAGCATGGCGGGGCTGGCGCTGCTGGCCTACATGGCGGAGGACCGGATGGTGCTGCTGCTCACTGCAGCGGTGATGGGTGCCATCGTGGGATTCCTGCGGTTCAACACGTATCCCGCGCGCGTCTTCATGGGCGATGCGGGCAGCCAGTTCCTGGGGTTCTCCGCCGGGATGCTGGTGATCGTGCTCACGCAGAAAAGCAATCCCGCCTTGAGTCCAGCCATGCCACTGCTGTTGCTGGGACTTCCCATCCTGGATACCTTCATCGTGATGGGGCAGCGGGTGTACGAGGGGCGCTCTCCATTCAAGCCGGACCGCAACCACATTCATCACAAGCTGCTTTCGCTGGGCTATGACCATTACGAGGCGGTGGTGCTGGTGTATGCGGCACAGGCAGCTCTGGTCACCAGTGCGGTGTACTTCCGTTATTACTCGGACCTGTGGAATGTGGTGCTGTACGGCGGTTTCTCGCTGGCCACGGTGCTGCTGTTCAACACGCTGAAGAATTCCGGCTGGCGGGCACATCGTGGGGCCGACCCTGTGATGCCCACGCCGCTGGCGCGGCTGGTGGGGCGGCTCCGGAAGGGGGGCTACCTGGCCCGCTACCCCTTGCTGTACCTAGCGCTGTTCATTCCCGTGTACGTGGCGTATGCCACCCTGAACATCGATGAGATCCCTTACGATGCGGCACTCGTGGTGTTCGTGCTGATGTGCGTGGCCGCGGTGGGTCTGGTGGTGCTGCGGAATCGGCAGGAAATCACGTTGCTGGAACGGCTTGTCATCTGTACCGCCATCACCGCCGCCGTGTACTACTACGTGACGGAGCAGGCCACGGACATCCCGCTCGTCGGCGTGGAGAACGCGGGATTCCTGGGACTCGTGGTCGCGCTGATGATGGCGTACCGTTTCTCCCGATCGCGTGAGTTCCGGGTAACGCCGATGGATTTCCTGGTGTTGTTTGCTGTGCTCATTGTGCCCAACCTGATGGGCAAGGAACTGGTCAGCGGGGATATTGGCGAGATCGCCGCCAAGTCCGCGTTGCTCTATTACGCGGTTGAGCTGCTGA
Source organism: Candidatus Korobacteraceae bacterium (assembly GCA_050183935.1). Classification (GTDB taxonomy): domain Bacteria; phylum Acidobacteriota; class Terriglobia; order Terriglobales; family Acidobacteriaceae; genus DASZRZ01. Next base: position 1,305 of record JBFXAV010000447.1, read on the forward strand.
TCGTCCAGTTGCAGAACCGCACGTGGCAGTTCCGGGCGGTGACATTTGGGGTGCTGCTGCTGTTCACGGCGCGGGCATTGTGGATTTGAACGATCAGAGAGAATAGGACTTTAATATGCCCAAGACCGCTCTCATTACCGGTGCCACCGGACAGGACGGTGCCTATCTCAGCGAGTACCTGTTGAAGAAGGGCTACGTCGTTCACGGAATCAAGCGGCGATCCTCCAGCTTCAACACGGGGAGGATTGACCATCTGTACCAGGACCCGCACGAGCGTAATCGTCGCTTCGTGCTTCATTACGGAGATTTGACGGACTCCACCAATCTCATACGCATCATGCAGCAGGTTCAGCCCGACGAAATCTACAATCTGGCCGCGCAGAGCCATGTAGCGGTTTCCTTTGAAACGCCGGAGTACACGGCCAATGCCGATGCCGTGGGGACCTTGAGACTGCTGGAGGCGATCCGAATCCTGGGGATGGAGAAGAAGGCACGCTTCTACCAGGCATCAACCAGCGAGATGTTCGGCAAGGTCCAGGAAATTCCGCAGAAGGAAACCACGCCTTTCTATCCGCGTAGTCCATACGGAGCGGCCAAGGTCTATGGCTACTGGATTTGCGTGAACTACCGTGAGTCTTACGGGATGTTCTGTTGCAATGGAATCCTGTTCAACCATGAGTCGCCCATACGCGGGGAAACCTTCGTCACGCGCAAGATCACGCGTGCGGTTGCCCGTATCAGCCTGGGTCTTCAGGAACGTCTGTATCTGGGAAACATTGACGCACTCCGAGACTGGGGCCATGCGCGAGATTACGTACAGGCTATGCACCTGATGCTGCAACAAGCGGAACCGGATGATTACGTCATTGCTACCGGTCGCCAGGTGTCCGTTCGGGATTTCGTTAATTCTGCGTTCAAGGAAGTGGATGTGACACTCGATTGGAAGGGCGCTGGAGTGAACGAGAAGGGAGTGGATGCGCGTACGGGCAAGGTGCTTGTAGAGATCGATCCGCGCTATTTCCGCCCTGCGGAAGTCGAAACTCTACTTGGAGATCCCAGCAAAGCCAAACGTAAGCTCGGCTGGGAAGCCACTACGTCGCTCGAACAGATGGTTAAAGAGATGGTGGCTGAGGATCTTCGAGATGCACAGAAAGATGAGCTCTGTAAGCGAGAGGGCTTCCGGGTATTCGATTACTTCGAATAACCGGCAGGAGCATCTCGCATGAAGGAACGAGTATTCGTGGCCGGCGCACGCGGCATGGTGGGATCGGCGATCGTGCGTGCGCTTAGAGCCGCGGGACAGCAGGACATCCTTGTTCCTGGGCGGGACGAACTGGACCTGATGGATCGTACTTCCGTTAGAAAGTTCATGGATACGCACCGCCCGAGCCAGGTATATGTGGCGGCGGCAAAGGTTGGCGGGATCCTCGCCAACAACAACTTCCCGGCAGATTTTCTATATGACAACCTAGTCATCGAAACCAATGTCATTCACGCCGCCTGGGAGTTTGGCGTGAAAAAGCTTCTTTTTCTGGGTAGTACTTGCATCTACCCAAAGCTTGCACCCCAACCGCTGAAGGAAGAATACCTGCTTTCTGGTCCGCTCGAGCCCACCAATGAGTGGTATGCGGTAGCAAAAATCGCCGGAATCAAGTTGTGTCAGGCATTCAGGCGCCAGCATGGATGCAATTTCATCGCCGCCATGCCAACTAATCTCTACGGTCCGAACGACAACTTCGATCTCAACTCTTCTCACGTGATGCCTGCACTCATTCGCAAGTTTCATGATGCAAAAGCAAGCGATGCAAAAACGGTCACCATTTGGGGTAGCGGTAAACCGTTGCGAGAGTTCTTGCATGTCGATGATTGTGCGGAAGCCTGCGTGTTCCTGATGGAGCGGTACGATGGTGAAGGGATCGTCAACATCGGTGTTGGCGTTGACCTGTCAATTGTTGAGT
>JBFXAV010000448.1:0-3261 GCA_050183935.1 Candidatus Korobacteraceae bacterium
CGATCCGGCTGTGATCTCCTGGGCCAGGGCACTCGTTAACCCATGCACTATCACCGACCCTTCTACTGCCGCTGAGTCGCTCATCGTACCTCCAGGTTTGGGGCCTCCAAAAACGTGTGGCCTCCAGGAATGTGCGGGAACTCATAATTAGCTTACAGGATTGGGTTGCGCCAGCTTCACCAGCGTGGGAGCGGCAAGACGCTGGCCCTGGTAGGCGCGAACGTCTCCGAACCTGCGGTGCTCCTCCCAATCCTGGCGGGCATCACGAATTTCTTCCGGAGTGCGCGCAACAAAGTTCCACCACATCAGAATGGTCTCGGGAAACGGCGGACCGCCAATCAGGAGCACGCGGGCGCCTCCTGTGCTCTGCAGGCTGGCCTCTCCGCGCTCGGAGCCAAGATAGTAGAGCGCGTTAGCGCCGAGTTGCTGTCTTTCCAGCCGGCAATCACCGCTCAGCACCAGCAGCGCATGTTCGAATGAGGGATTCAGAGGGATGGAAAGCATTTCATGAGCATGGATCTCAAGGTCAGCCCCCACGAGGTCCGAGTAATGGCGCGCCGGAGAAACATTGTTGCTGATGCCTTCCAGCCCTCCCGAAAAGGCGCGCACTATGCCGCCCGGTAACTCAATCGTGGGAACTTGCAGCACATGCTGGAAGCCCGGCTGCCCATGGCGGGTACCATCAGGAAGTGCCACCCAGAGCTGTACACCATTGAGTTGACCACTATTGTCTCGAGGGGTCTGCTCCGCATGCGAGATTCCATTGCCTGAAGTCATTACGTTCACCCCGCCCGGCCGAAGCACCGCCTGGCTGGAGAGGCTGTCGTCGTGAACCACTTCGCCCTCAAGCAGCCAGGTGACGGTCTGCAATCCAATGTGCGGATGAGGAGCGACATCCATGGGTTTGCTATCCGTGAAGCTTAGCGGACCGTAGCGATCCAGAAAGCACCACGGACCAATCAGTCGGCGTCCCTTTACGGGCAGCGCGCGCGAAATGGCAAGATCGCCCAGCTTGAGCTCGCGATTGGGATAAGCTTCAAGCTCGCGGTGAACCGAGCCCAGTGCTTGGCAGGTTTCAGCAGCTACGGTGAGATCAGGCATGGGATTGCACTCGTGTGTGCTTCCAATATACGCAGGCGAATACAGACAAGCGAAGATGACGGCGAAATCGGGCCAAAAAACGTGGCCTGAACAAACACACCGTTCAGGCCGCCTCGACAGGAATGAATTGTAGGGATGCCCCGGTTACGCTGCGGGAATTCGCAGAACCTGACCGACCTTGATCTTGTCGGGATCGGAGAGTTGGTCTCGGTTAGCGTCAAAAATTTTGGGGTAGGCGCTTGCGTTACCGTAGAACTGTTTGGCTATTTTCGATAGAGTGTCGCCGCCCTGCACTGTATAGACCTGCACTGGGGCTGGGACATTGGCATCCACGCTAATTTCATGCTTCAGGTCGGCAAAGTTGGGGTCGACGGATTTGATTGCGTCCCATACGCGGTTCTTCTCTGCTTCATTGTGCACGCTGGCACGAAGGAGCAGCTTGTCTCCTTCGAGATGCACATTGTGAATCTGGGCTCCACGGCTGCTGAGCAAATCGAGGACGGATTTGTATTTTGCTTTGAGGGTCTCTGCGCGATCCATACTCACCTCCAGAAGGTGATAGCATGCCAGCGGGTTTGCCCCGGGGTCAAACGATTTTCTGGCGGAGGAAAGACCATGAATTTGAGAGACAATCATGAATGCGGGACGCGGTGGCGCTGTGCGCCAGCTTTCGCAGCAGTTCGGCTTGAGTGACGATCAAACTGTCGCAGCTTTAAAAAATCTTCTCCCGGGTCTGGCGGGTGGACTCCAGCGGAACGCGACACAGCAGGGCGGTCTGGAGAGCCTGATGGGTGCTCTGATGAAAGGGAATCACCAGCAGTATCTGGATAACCCGGGGTCGCTTGCTTCTGAGTCTACCCGCGAAGATGGGAATGGAATTCTCGGGCACATTCTGGGCAGCAAGGACGTAAGCCGCCAGGTTGCTGCGCATGCTTCCGCGCAGACCGGCATTGGAGCGGACATTCTGAAGCAGATGTTGCCGATCGCTGCTGCCATGGCCATGGGAGCGCTGAAGAAAGGCTCTAGCCAAAACGCCGCCGCGCCCATGGGAGGCGGTGGTGGGCAGGGAATTCTGGGAATGATCTCCCCGCTGCTCGACCAGAATCGTGACGGCTCCGCTACAGACGATGTGCTGGGATTCGTGGGAAAGCTGTTTTCGCGATGAACGCTGAAGTTACATCGGCAATAACCCCGTGCTCTTCCAAAGAGCAGAAAGGTAGTGGCAGATCATGGCAATTCACAAAGTAATCGAAGTGCTCTCGCAATCTGACAAAAGTTGGGAAGACGCCACCGCACGTGCGGTGCAGGACGCGGCCAAGACCGTGAAAGGAATTAAGGCGGTTTACGTTAAGAATTTACAGGCCGATATCAAGGACAACAAAATCGTGCAATACACGCCACGAGCAGAAAGTTCCTCAAGCAGTTCCCCTACCGCTGGAGATACTTCCTGGTCACCAGGCACAACTACGGCCCACTGCAGGTTTTCTCGATACTCCCTGGTACGTCCATATACCCCGGCGCAGCGGCATAGCGGCGATAATGGTGCTTGGTACGTTCAGGGTAGGCGACGACGATTTCCGCGTTTGCCATTGATTGGCCATCGAAGGAAGCATTGTTCTGCTGTGGAGCGATGCGCGAGGGATCTTGGTGCATCTGCCTTAGTCTATATGAGTATTGGGAACGGTAAGAAAGGAGACCACTCCATGGTGGGCATTCTGGTGCATGGAAACAACCACTTGATTCTTAGCGGCCGATTGCCAGATCAATCGACCGCACTCGCTATTCTCCGCCGTCCGGTTCAGAGCTTGTTATTACGGAATTCGGCCAGAATTCCGCAACTTTACTGAACATCCCAGCAGAGAATCGGAATCTTCAGACTGTATGGCGGAGAGAGAGGGATTCGAACCCCCGATACCCTTTCAGGTATACACGCTTTCGAGGCGCGCGGTTTCAACCACTCACCCATCTCTCCGCGTCGAGCGAAACCCGCCAAGCCGCAGCCGAAACTGCGCCCGGGCGTTGCTGGCTTGAACAGGATTGGTGTGGCTGCTGCGGACCGCATGTCGCGGCCTGAAGTGATTTTATCAGAGCCGCGCTGCGTTCAAAGCACGTCCCGCGATACTCCTCTGCGAGACTGAAAAAACGACTGCAGCAGTTGCG
>JBFXAV010000449.1:0-3246 GCA_050183935.1 Candidatus Korobacteraceae bacterium
TACATGGCAAGCGAGGAGTGCACGCTTACGAACGAGCGCAGGCCGCTGTCTCCGCGTTCCAGTTCCTGCATAACGAGCCCGTATTCAACATTGCTCATCTCGGCGCAGCCGTAGCCTTTGAGCGTGGCGCCATAGAAGCCGAGTGCGGCCATGGGCTGGATCAGCTCGCGAGGAAAACGCGCTTCGCGGTTGCATTCCTCAATAATGGGAATGAGGTTTTCTTCCACGAAGCGGCGCGCCGTGTCGCGAACAAGAATTTCCTCAGGAGTCAGGAGTCCATCGAACTCCATGAAATCAACGCCGCGAAATTTCAAGGACATGGGGAAGGCCTCATGTGCATTGTAGGCGTGTGGCTTACCAGGTGTTCAAGCCTGGTCTCCGGCTGTGGTTTTCTGGCGGAGGTAGGAATCATCTCCATCCAGCCAGTCCTGGCGAGGCGGATTAAACGTATCGATGGCGATGGTATCTTCAAGCGCCAGTACCTTGTGGGGCATGTTCGGTGGAATGCACAGAACCTCGCCGCCGAGGACCACAAGTTCTTTGCCGTCGATCCAAAACTTCAGGGCGCCTTCAAGAACGTTGGTGATCTGCTCATTGTGATGGCTGTGCTCAGGAACCACATTGCCTTTGCGCAACAGAAGACGCGCCAGCATCACGCGCTCTCCGGTGATCATTTGGCGCTCCAGAGTTGGGCTGAGCTTTTCCACTTGTACATCCTGCCAGCGCAGATGTTTGGGCATAATGCTCCCTTCCGGTTTGCGCAGCCTGGGCTATGCCCAGGCAGGACGGCACTCGTGCCGCGGGTCCGGGGCAATAGTGTAAAATCGAAGGCGGAGAGTTGAGACACAAACTTCTTCGGGCGCCTGTGACCTTCCTGGGCCCGATGCGGCTGCTGGCTGGCGCCGCCCACTCCCAACCCATTCAGATTGAAGGCTGGCCGTGCACCGGGCAGCCCCGGCAGGAGAAGAATTATGGCGAAGATTGCAAAGACGGCTGACCGCAAGAAGGTCATGGACACCTCCAAAAGTACGGACTGCCCAAAGTGCAGCAAACCAACCCGCATTGTGAAGCGCGTGAAGGATCGCGAGCGTGGGGTGCCCGGAGGGGTGTTTATCTCCTGTTCGGCATGTGATTTTTACGAAAAGCTCTAGGGCTGGGTTTCAGGACTGGATGGGGCGGGCGATGGCGTCCGCCCTGCCGTGCGTTTGGGTACCCTATTTGCAGGCGGTGGTGATCTCTTCCAGAATTCCTCGGGCAGAAGCCACCGGGTCTTCTGCTTCCGTGATTGGCCTTCCCACCACAATGTGCGAGGCGCCGGCCCTGAGTGCCTCTGCCGGTGTGAGCACTCTGGCTTGATCTCCCGGCTTGTGCCCCGCCGGACGCACACCAGGGGTGACAATCGCAAAGCCGGTTCCCAATTGGCGGCGGAGTTCAGATGCCTCTTGCGCTGAAGCCACAATGCCGTTGCAGCCATGCATACGTGCCAGGGAAGCGAGTCGAAGAACTTGATCTGCGACTCTGCCGTGAATTCCAACTTCCTGTAGATCGCTGTCCGTTAGGCTGGTGAGAACCGTAACCGCCAAAATTTGCGGGGCAGGGGAGAACTCCCCGGCTGCTGCAACTGCCGCCCGCAGCATGGCTGACCCCCCGGAAGCATGCACGGTGAGCATGGAAACCCCAAGCTTTGCGGCTTCCCGCACCGCCCCGGCAACTGTGTTGGGGATATCGTGAAACTTAAGATCTAGAAAAACTCGACTGGAGCCTGCGAGTTCCCGCACCAGGGCGGGACCCTCGGCGGTGAATAACTGCTTTCCTATCTTGTAAATCCCCACATACTCCCGCACTTGCGAGGCGATACTGCGGGCCTGAGATGCGGTGGAGACATCCAGGGCCACAATCAGGCGATCACGTGGGTTCATGTTGTTGGATGTAAAACTAACCGCGTGCCTCAGGGCATGCCGGGGTGGGTGGCCAGGTTGCGGGCCATGGCCGGGGTTTCAATAATATCCAATTGGACTCGGCCAATCCCTCCCTGGCGAACCCCAAGGATCTGGGCAGCAGCATAGGAGAGGTCGATGACCCGGGTCTCCGGAACCGGTCCGCGATCATTAATTCGGACAACAACGTTGCTACCGTTACGCAGGTTCGTGACCTTCACTAGGCTTCCCAGAGGCAGTTCGCGATGGGCAGCGGTGAACAGGAACATATCGTATGGTTCGCCACTGGCGGTGGCCTTGCCGTGGAAGAACTTGCCGTACCAGGACGCTTTTCCTACCTGGTAAGGCTTGGGCCGAACCTGTCGGCTGGCCTTGACGACCTTTGTGGACGCCGTTGAACCTTGGGCCCGTAGACTGGTGTTGCTGGAGTCACTTGACTGGGGTGCCGCCGCCAGGCTGGGAATGGCTACTAACATTACCAGGATGCTCGTCAGTCCTCGTCGCATGGAACCTCGCTTCCTTAGTCGTAAGAGTCTTAAGTCCTAACCATGCCTCCCTGCTGGTCGATGGGTTAAGCCTATCGGCCCGGCAGCGCCCAAGTCAATGCAGAGTCACTCTGGATTCGTTACGACGGGTACAAGATGTCTTCAAGTAAATGAAAAATATAGACTTAAATAAGATGAACATCATCTGGGAGGGAGTTGCCATGCTGAACGGGCAAAGCGGGGGTTTCACGCGTCTGGCGCGGCGGCCTTCTGAGCCACCAGTGTGATGCTAAACCCAGGCCATCCAACCACTTTGGAGACGGCGTCATCCAGAAGTGGGGGGACGATCCGCAGCGGAAGAATGGTCGTCCAGCCGGCGACGGGGTGGACCCCGCAATTCAGAGACCGGTATAGGCGCGTGGTTTTCTGGCTAAAGAAGCCAGCAATATAGTTGATTTCCTTCACCCGCAGGAAAGCTTGCGCACAGAGCCGCTGTAAGTCCTCCGGGCTATACCCCTTGCGGACGTGTCGGCCGTCTTCAATGGGAAGAAATGGCCCGTTGTCTCCTTCGGAAATCGGACGGTAGGACACATTGGGGGTGGTCAGCAGCAGGGTGCCCCCAGGCTTCATACAGAGGGCCATATCTCGTACCAGCTTCGCATCGTCGAGAATGTGCTCGATGTTCTCGCAGCACACCACAACATCGAAGCCCCCTTCCAGGTTGGGGTGCTCGCCAAGCTTCCGAACGTCGCATACCTCAAATTCCGCGAGCGGCGCTTTGCACATCTTCGCGCCTCCCGTGCTACGGCTTGATTCCGGGTGTC
>JBFXAV010000450.1:0-541 GCA_050183935.1 Candidatus Korobacteraceae bacterium
GATCAGACTGCAACAACGTGGACTGGAGTTCCTGCCCGGAAAGCACTCGGTCGTATGAGCCGAAGGCCTCGGCATACTCCCGCAGGTAGCGGCAGCGGCCCTTGCTGTCGTTGGCCCGAATTTCCTGCTCCACCTGCGCCAGCGCATGAACCTGTGCTGCCGTGCGGCGCTGCCGGAGTACTGCGTTGGTCCCCATGGTTCCCTGCTTGCCCTCCACCTGCGCCGGTGCGCCAGATGCTGGGTTCGACCGCAACGCCACCGCAGCAACTTATGCACCTACATTGGATGCCCAGCGAAGCTGGCGCGCACCTGAGAGGTGCACCGCTCCAAAACGAAGACTCGTGAGGAGATAATCCTTTATTTTCCCTGTAGATGCACTTGCCCTAGGTAACCATGCTGTGGTGACTCCGGTGTACCTTGGAAAGGAAGTACTACCCGGTAAGGAGAGTTTGACGGTATCGGGAAATTGGGTTTACTCTGGACCCTACACTGGGAAAGGAGGTGCTCCAGCATACGATGAGTTACGACATACATAGCTACA
>JBFXAV010000450.1:551-3239 GCA_050183935.1 Candidatus Korobacteraceae bacterium
GTGAGGTGGCTGAGGCTTAGAGCGGTTCGCTCTACCTCGCGAATTCCGGTGAGTTACCCCGGATTTGCCCTCGAGGTCACTAGAGTGACCGCCTTGGCCAATCCCAAACAGTTCACCGGCGGCCCGCATACTCGTACGCGCTCTTGGAAGCAGCGGCGATGTGTGGGCCGTTTTACGTTTGGAGGCGAATCGGGTTTTGAACGGAGTCGCTGGCGAAAGCCTTGCCAATGACTCGGGTGGCTACCGGGGATAGTTCCCGTTCCGCCAGGTTAGATTCGCTGACCCAGCAGACATCGGCAGCGTCGCCGCCCGCCAGCAACTCCCCTCCCACGACTTTGCACAGAAAGTCCACCAGCACGTAGTGATACTGGGTGCCTCCGTCAGGACCGGTAACAATGCTATCCACCACTTCCAGCACCTCGCCGGTTTCCACGATCAGTCCGGTTTCTTCACGCGCCTCACGGATGGCGCACTCCCGCAGCGTCTCCCCGAGTTCCACCATGCCTCCTGGGATGGTCCACTTACCCTTCAGGGGCTCGTTTCCGCGTTGCACCAGCAGCACACGGTTGCCCTGCGCGTCTCGCTTTACGATGACCGCGCCGGCGCCAACAAAAGGACGCTCAGGATAGTCACGCTTCATTTGTCTGGAGTGTACCTGCGAAGTACGCGGCGTCAGAAATATCCATACCTGTGTGTGTGGAACTACGCCTGCGGAGCCTGCTCGATCGGCGACTTCTGCTCATCGAGTTCGCGTGCCACGCTGTCGAGCACGCCGTTTATAAATGTAACGGACTCGCTGCTGGAAAACTTGCGCGCGATCTCCAGGGCCTCATTGATGATGACCGGGCGGGGAGTAGCCGGGAACCCAAGAAACTCCGCCACCGACGTGCGTAGCAGGTTACGGTCCACGGCGGCCATGCGCTCCATACGCCAGTTTTCCGCGTGATGCTCAATCAAGCGGTCGATCTCCTCCTGGCGATCTACTGCAAGGCGGAAGATATCGTCCGCAAAGCCGCGCACGCTGTCTTCCAGGTCATTGCGTTCAGCCCAGAAGGTGGTACGTACTTGCTCCGAGGTCTGCTTTCCCATATCCGACTGAAAAAGCATCTGGAGAGCCAGTTCACGAGATTTGCGGCGGGTACCCATATTTTTGTCGCCGCGATGTGGCGCGGACTTTGCGTGCCGTTTGCGCTATGTTTGGATGCTCTTGGCGACAGGCACGCCCTGTTTGCCAGCAATTGCCCGGTTGAGATTGGCCATTTCAATCGCCGACAGGGCAGCCTCGTATCCTTTGTTGCCGGCCTTCAATCCCGAGCGGTCGATGGCCTGCTCGAGCGTATCGCACGTCAGCACGCCGAAAGCATGCGGCACTCCCGTTTCCTGCGCCGACTGACCCACGCCGCGCGCAACCTCGTTGGCAATCACCTCATAATGCAGCGTATCGCCCCGCAACAAGCACCCAATGCAGACGATCGCATCATAGTCACCACTTTCGGCAAGAGTTCTGGCCGCGGCAGGAATTTCGAACGACCCCGGAACATGCGCAACGCGAATATCACGTTCGCTCGCGCCCGACCGGCGCAAACCATCAAGCGCACCGGCCAGCAACTTTTCCGTGATGAACGCATTGAAGCGCGCTACCACAATCGCTACTCGCAACCCCTCGGCATTCAGCTTGCCTTCCAGCGCGCGGCGGTGTGCGGGCAGGTGCTGATACGAGAACACCGCCAACCGCAGGCCTCCCGGAGCTTCCAGGGTGAACATGCGGCTCCCCCATTCCGTGTCGCGAATGTCTTCAAGAATCCTGGCTTCGCGCTTGCGCGCCAGTTCGTAAACTTCATCCGCGCTCGCTGCTTCCAGCACGACGTCCGCCTGCGGAAACCCCTCCCCGAATCCCAGTTCGATGCCCGCCTCGGTAGCGGAGAACTTTGCGCCTTTGCTGCGGGATCCCTCCCAGGCTTCTCCCGAAGCCAACCCGAGCGCTCCCAAGAATTGCTTGAGGGCGTCGTATTCCTGTTCGTTGGGAAGAACCACCAGCCGGTATGCGGAGCGGATCATAGCGTATGCCAAACGGCGTGCAAGACATGAGCTTACCAGCAGGGAGCATTCCCGCAAACTGTGGCAGGCTGGTAGTGGTGTGGTTTGGCCTCTTCAGGGCTTCTGAAATCAACTCCAAGGCAGCGTCATCCCGACCGAAGCGAAGGACCTGCTTCCAGCGGCCATCGGAAACTTCACTACGATTGGTGACTACGGGACCCTCTCCGAAGGCTACTTCCCATGAAACGCTGGTACACGCTTCTCCAGAAATGCCGCAGTTCCCTCACTCTTGTCTTCGGTCGTAAAGGCCAGAGAAAACTGGGAAGCTTCCAGGAATAGCGCTTCGGCAAGTGGCATGTTCGCTCCGTGATTCACCGCGTTCATGCAATACGCCACCGCGAGCGGCGCGTTGGCGGCAATCTTTGCGGCGATGGCTTCCGCCCTGGCTAGCAGCTCAGCTTGCGGAACAACCTCATTGACCAACCCGATGCGAAGCGCCTCCTGTGCGGAAATCATCTCCCCTGTAAGCAGCATCTGCATGGCCGTGCCCTTGCCGATGTGCCGCGGCTAACGCTGCGTGCCGCCAATTCCCGGGATAATGCCGAGCTTGACCTCGGGCTGCCCGAATCGTGCAATATCACTTGCCAGCCG